>JALEVQ010000083.1 GCA_022788205.1 Robinsoniella sp.
GTAGAGATGACAATCCGTAAACTGGCAGGTCAGGAAGTTCCGAAGGTGATCTATGCACCACAGTGTGTACGCGATGCAGACAACGCAGAGCTGAGCTTCGAGGAGATTTTCGGCTACGAGTATACACCGATTTTTGAATAATCTAAGAAAAAGAAAGCTACAAAAGTAAAAATCGGATAAAAAGACCATTTTGTAGATAGTATATTCCACAAAATAAATGCTCTGGTTATCTGAAAAATGATAACCAGAGCAAAAAAATGAAACCTATTGAAACCGGTTTCAATAGGCGGACATAAGAAAAAATAAAAGGCTAAGGGGGTTTATCCCCCTTCCCCCATAAAGGCGAGAAAAACGGAAATGCGTTCCACGATTTTGATTGTGCAGAACACAAGAGAGGAATCGGGGAAGTTTGGATTTTAAATGAAGGATATGGATGCGTATGGAAAAATATATCGAACTTGAACATATCACAAAAGTATTCCCAGGACAGAAAGCGTTGGATGATGTATCGTTTTCTGTCAATAAAGGAGAGATACATGCGCTGATTGGAGAAAACGGGGCAGGCAAAAGTACACTTTTGAATATCCTGCACGGCGTATTCCCTGCCACAAGCGGCACAGTCCGCATTGAAGGAAAGGAGGTACATTTTGCCAATGCCAGTGAGGCGATTGCGTTTGGCATTGCAAAAGTACATCAGGAGATCAGTGTTATCCCGGAAATGACAGTAGCACAGAATATGATGCTTGGAAAGGAACCGAAAAAAAGAGGGTTCATCGATAATGTCAAGATGAATGAGATTGCGCAGGGATTTTTGGATAAGCTGCACTGTACCTTTTCAGCGACGGATAAAATCGGCGACTTGACAGCAGGAGAAAAACAGATGGTTGCGATCGCGAAAGCATTGCAGCTGAATGCAAAAGTAATCTCTTTTGATGAGCCGACAGCATCCTTGAGTGATGCGGAAGTGGAAGTGCTTTTTGGAATTATACGTGAGTTACAGAAAAACGGAGTTACGATTTTGTATATCAGCCATAAAATGGATGAAATTTTTGCTATGTGTGAGCGTGCTACTGTTTTACGTGACGGAAAATATATTACAACACTGGATTTAAAGGATTGTTCAGAGGAGACATTGATTCGTGCGATGGTTGGACGAGATATCTCTATGTTCGCAAAGAGAACGAGACCATCCAGATGTCAGAAAGATAATGTGATCCTGAAGGTAGATCATCTGTCAGGCGAAGTGTTTTCCGATGTAAGTTTTGAGGTACACAAAGGGGAAATTCTGGGATTTTTTGGATTGGTAGGAGCAGGACGCACAGAGGTTATGAGGGCGATCTATGGGGCAGACAAGCGGACAGGCGGAACCGTCACTTATAATGGAAAACCGCTTATGTGCAAGATTCCTACAGATGCAGTCAACGCAGGAATTGCCATGATCTCAGAGAACAGAAAAGAGGAAGGCGTTATACCGAACCTTGCCAATATGGATAATATTGCTGTCTCCAGCCTTAAGAAGTATGAGAAGGGAATTTTTGTCAGTGACGCCATGAAGGCAGAAAATTCAAGAAATGTGGGAGAAAAAGTAGGTCTGACACCGAATGACCCGGAATTTATGACAGTCAGCCTGTCTGGAGGAAATGCGCAGAAAGTAATTCTGGCGAGATGGATGTCCACAGATGCAGATTTAATGATCTTCGATGAACCTACAAAGGGAATTGATATCGGAGCAAAAGCAGAGATCTATAGCTTGATGGAAGACATGGTGGAGAGCGGCAAAACAATCATCATGGTTTCTTCGGAATTGACGGAAATTATGGGTATGAGTGATCGAGTGATTGTCATGAGAGAAGGAGCGGTTGTGAGAGAAATACCGCGCGAAGAGTTCTCAGAGGATAATATTCTTAAATATGCAGTAGGAGGAAAGTAAGATGAAAAAGTTCTATCACAAATATCGCCGCGAGTTCAGTACTCTGGTGGCTATTATCATTACCTTTGCCTTTTTTGGCATTATGAATTCTACGTATTTCAGTGTAGCAAATATATCTACAATTATCACACAGTCCGTTACCTATGGATTGATGGGTATCGGCATGACCTGTGTTATCATCACAGGTGGAATTGATTTGAGTGTTGGTTCTGCGCTTGCCTTAGTTGCGTGTGTTGCTGCTCAGATGGCAAAAGCAGGAGTTCCGATTCCGATCTGGGTTGTATTGAGTCTCCTGATTGGATTTGGCTTAGGTCTCATCAATGGTTTCCTGATCTCAAGCCTTCATCTGCAGCCTTTCGTAGCGACAATGGGTACGATGTCAATCTATCGAGGAATTTCCTATGTCATTACGGGAGGATTCCCGGTGCTGAGTGTGCCAAAGAACTACAGAAACGTTTTCAGCCGCAATATTGCTCCAAACCTTTCCATCTCTGTCATTATTTTCTTGCTATTTGCTGTTATTATGACAGTTGTTATGAAAAAGACAAGACTTGGAAACCATGTGTATGCAATCGGCGGAAATGAAGATGCGGCAAAATTGTCAGGTGTACGTGTTGTCTTCACAAAGACAATGACTTACGGAATGGCTATGCTTGGTACGACACTGGCAGCTCTGGTACTGGTAGGAAGACTTGGAACAGGTGACCCTTCTACAGGACAGGGATATGAGCTGGATGCTATCGCAGCGGCTGCAATCGGCGGAACATCTATGGCAGGAGGACGCGGAAATATTTTTGGTACTGTGCTTGGTGCGATTTTATTCTCAGCGCTGAAAAGTGGTTTGATTACGCTTGGTGTGGATACCTTCTACCAGTATATCGTAACTGGTATCGTTATCGTAATTGCTGCTTATCTTGAGATTGTACAGAATTTCTTCATGCAGAAGAAGAAAAATACAAACAATGCAGCAAAAGCTTGAGTATCTAGAGAGTAAATTACGCTGAGAAGATGGAGAGAAAAGTATGGTTCTTCTGCGAGATATTGCAAGACTTGCCGGAGTGTCGCCCGCGACAGTTTCGAGAGTAATCAACAACTCCGCTGTGGTCAAGGAAGAGAAACGTCAGCGGGTATTGGAGGCAATAAAACAGACAGGATTTATACCAAATGATTTAGCTCGATCTTTTTGCAAAAATAGTGCCAAAATTATCGGGGTGGTTTCACCGGACATCAACAACCCATTTTTCAATGAGGTGGTGAGTGCAATTGAAAGAGAGATTTATTTCCGCGGATACCGTATGATGATGTTTTGCATCAACGGTGACCTGGAAAAGTTTAAGGTGATCCTTAATATGCTGGGAATGCTGCAGGCAGAAGGGATTATCCTGATGACAAATGCTGAAGATGTCCGTGAGGTTTTCAAAAACAGTACCATCCCGATTATCGCTTTCGACCGCGAGGCAAAGACGAATAAGAAGTTTTTATATATCCACTCGGATAACTATGAGGGAGGCAGGATTGCCACAGAACATATGATTGATTGCGGATGCCAGAATCTGATTAACGTAAAAGGTCCCCAAAGACTCTCAGCCGCACGTGAAAGATTTGCGGGATTTTGCGATGTCTGCAGTCAGCATCGCCTGGAGATGAAAAGCCTGGAGGTAGAGTATTCTTTTGAGGCGGGCAGAGAAGCCGGACGTGAAATTCTCAGATCATATCCACAGGTGGATGGCATTATAGCAGCGAATGATATTGTTGCAGTGGCAATCATGAAGGAACTTCAGTATGCGGGGAAAAAGATTCCAGAGGATATTCAGATTATCGGATTTGACGATATTGTATTCACACAGATGGTGACGCCTGAACTTACAACCATCAGACAGCGTGTGAACGACATGGGAGAAGCAGCTGTCCAGGCAATTATAGACTACAGAGAACGAAAAGAAAAATGTGGAGAGATTGTTTTTCCGGTGGAATTGGTGAAGCGAGAATCAACAAGAAAAAAACAAATTTATGAGGGTAACAATGTATGAAAGTATTGAATTATGGTTCATTGAACATTGACAATGTCTACAGTGTAGACCACTTCGTGAGAAGCGGAGAAACAATGTCCTCAATTCAAATGGAGATCTTCCCTGGCGGCAAAGGATTAAATCAGTCCATTGCTCTGGCAAAAAGCGGTGTTCAGGTATGGCATGCGGGAGCTGTGGGGAAGAGCGACGGAGATTTCCTTCTAGAGCTGATGGAAAACGTCGGTGTGCATATTGAATTAATTTCAAAACTTCCTGTAAAAACGGGACATGCCATTATCCAGAGAAACAGAAAGGGACAAAACTGTATTTTGTTGTTTGGAGGAGCTAACCAACAGGTGACAAGAGAACAGGTTGACAAAGTCATGGAGCAGTTTTCTGAAGGAGATTTCCTGATCCTTCAAAATGAGATCAGTGAAATCGGATACATCATAGAGAAGGCCCATGAAAAAAAGATGAAAATTGTATTAAATCCTTCCCCAATGGATGAAAAAATCTTTACATATCCTTTGAGATATGTAGATTATTTCATTTTGAATGAGATTGAGGCAAAAGATTTGTGTGGTCAGGATGGAACAGGAGAGGAACTGCTGGAGAGAGTTTCAGCTAAATTTCCTTCTGCAAAAGTGGTGCTGACTCTCGGAGAAGACGGTTCGTTCTATAAAGACGGGAACATGATCATTCATCAGTCCGTTTTTAAAGTTGATACAGTCGACACTACGGCAGCAGGAGATACCTTCACAGGTTATCTGATCGGCGGACTGGTACAGGGAGAAACACCGAAAATAGCGATGGAGAATGCGTCCAAAGCAGCAGCAATCGCAGTATCACGTTCCGGCGCAGCACCATCTATCCCGTACAGAAGTGAATTGGATGCGCAATAAAGCGGTATAGAAAAACTTTCGTTTAGATACTCAAAGCTTGGAAGAAATACAGCAGCAGGATTGGCGTGAAAAGAATGAGTGGATGAAGGAAGGTGTATTGTGCGGTATTGTATCAGAGGATACTTCCCCGAAAAGACAGGGGGAAGTTTTTTCGGGGAAGTGTCCTGTGGTGAGTTCTTTTGTTTCAAATACGGATAGGCTTGTGGCTGACAGAAGTGCTACAGTCATATGAGCATTTGATCATACGATTTTTTGTTGACCCTCACAGTGAAAATCGTTTTACGTAATATAGGACTTCGCGGTGAAAGAGAAGACACCACAGAAATGCAAAAAGGTCTATTGTGCAATATGTATAATTTTTAAGTAAATTATTTGGAAAATATGTCAATATACAAAAAATAAAAAAGATGCTAATATCTATACTATAAGATTGAAACGTATATCAGGGGAAAGTTGGTGTATTATTACAAAAGATAGCAAACGAGTTCTTATCTGAAATTTTGAAAACGGTTTCAAAATTTCAAAACGGTCTAGAAGATGAGAATGGTCGATTATCATATGTACACATCGAAATATCTCTTGGAATATGATTTCAAAACAAATTTCAGAACTATTTTGGAAATTGTGATCAGGAAAGCAATAGGGAAAGAGTTCCAGAAACTGTTTTTCCCAGAAAATTGAAACCGGTTTCAAAATTATGAATCCGGTTTCAAAAATGAACGCAACAGGAAGACAGGGAATAAGCAGAGAAGGAAAACAGCATTGCTCAGATCACAGTGGACAGAATCAAAAAACTTTCAGGAAGATCGATCCACGGAGGAAGATGGAAGATCAGAGAGAAAGTTTCAACACATCTCTAAAATATCGATCGCTCTCAAAAACATCGGAAGCAGAGAGGCAGAGAGATAGATCGGAGAATGTGGTGTATGGAGAAAGGAGAAAAGGGATTATGAAGAAACTGTTATCAACATTACTCGCAGTTGGCATGACTGCATCCACTCTGATGGCACCGATGGCTACTTTCGCAGCGGAGGAAGAAGTCGATCTTGTTTCCATGGTACCAGGGCAGACAGAAGTAAAGAGAGCGATTCTGGATACCGATATGGGATATCTGAATGACGATGCAATTGTTATGTTTATGTTAGCTCAGGCTGACAGCCTTGGAATGTGTGATTTCCTCGGTGTGACGACAGTTGGAGGAAACACATGGACGGCATCAGGAACGACAGCAGCGCTGCGTCAGCTCGAATTGATCGGACGTTCTGACATTCCAGTATATCAGGGATGTGATGTTCCGATTATGGGATTCCGCAACATGGAAGCAGAGAGCAAGATCTGGGGTATGCCAGAGTACAGTGGTGCTTACTGGGATTGGGGTACAAGCTATTTCTGCGATGTGACGCAGCGTCCGACCGACTACAAGAATCTTCCATCTGAGCCGAAATACGGCTATGCAGAGACAGAAGCTCAGGATGAACATGCCATTGACTTTATCATCGAGCAGGTTCACAAATATCCAGGTGAAGTTACGATCTTTGTAATCGGTGCTGGAACAAACATGGCACTGGCTGTCCGCAAAGATCCGACCATCGTGGAAGATGCAGCAGGTGTGATCTACATGGGCGGCGCAGTTGATATTCCTGGAAACTCCAGTTCAGCAGCAGAGTTCAACTGGTATTATGATCCGGAAGGAATCAAGATTTGTCTGAACTCTCCGTGGAAAATGCAGCTGGATGTTCCGAATGATAT
>JALEVQ010000011.1 GCA_022788205.1 Robinsoniella sp.
TTTCTGGAATCTCATACACATTTTTTCCTGTTCTTTCCATCCCAGAACATGATGTTCTTTCCTTGTAAAATTTAGGCTTTACAGTGAAGTATCCTAATAATACCAGTTTATCTCCATTAGCCAAAATGTCCTCTATCGTGCGAAGCATATAACGGATTGTCCAGTAAGTATTCCAGTAATCTCCACCTATCCTATTTTTGGGTATTCTCTCATATTCTTTGAATTTATTAGCTTCTCTCATTTTATCATGTACCATTTTGGTAAACTCTGCTTCATATATTGTTTTGTTCATTGTTATTTCCTCCTTGTTTTTGTTCTATGAAATCACCATTTCTTCGGGTATGTTTTTCTGTTGCTTATTTCTAATCTAACTGTTTCTCATACTCCTCTGCAAACTTTACCTATTATTTTTAAGCACTAAAATAAGCCCACATACCTGTAGTTATACAAGTACATGGACTTATTCAGATGTTTAAAAAAATATTCAATTAATAGATCATCCTCTTCAATACAAAATAAACAAGCAAACTTTTCGTTAAGTGCATTGGTACGAAACTATACCAAAACTAATACCAACTTTTTACCAAAATCAACCTGATAAATTGCGATAACTTACGATAAGATATAACACTTATATATTTTATTCAAGACCAAGATAAACGCTTGATTTTACTGTATTTCCAAGGCTTTACGCTATTGCATCTTCTAAAGAATTAGCCCTGCATCTGTTTTGCAACTTCTTCTGCGAAGTTCTCTTCTCTCTTCTCGAGTCCTTCACCCGTCTCAAAACGAACAAATCCTTTGATTGTGATCTTTGCTCCGTTTGCTTTTGCTACGGAATCAACGTAAGCCTGTACGCTCTGTTTTCCGTCTTCTGCTTTTACGTATACCTGATCCATCAGACAGATCTCTTTTAACTCTTTGTTGATACGTCCCATAACCATACCGCTGATGATCTTGTCGTTTGCGTCTGGTTTCTCGTTCTTAGCCTGTACTGTTAAGATCTCTTTCTCTTTATCGATGTATTCCTGATCTACTTCTGCTCTTGTTGTGTAAACTGGTTTGATTGCGGCAACCTGCATAGCAACGTTCTTTGCCATCTCTTTTACTGCATCGTTTACGACATCTGTCTCAACATCTACTAATACGCCGATCTTTCCACCCATGTGTGTGTAATCAGCTACAAATCCGTTTGCCTCTGCAACCTGTTTGAATCTTCTGATCTTCATGTTCTCGCCGATCACTGCGATCTGTCCTGCCAGAGCTTCCTGTACTGTCTTTGTGGTGTCTGCCTTCCATGGCTCAGCCATAAATCCGTCCATATCAACTGCTGTTGTGTCAAGAGCCTGTGCTGCAACTTCTGCAACATAGTTCTGGAATTTCTCGTTCTTTGCAACAAAGTCTGTCTCTGCGTTTACTTCAACGACAACTGCCTTCTTTGCGTCCTCAGACACTAATACTTTACACAGACCTTCTGCTGCGATTCTTCCGGCTTTCTTCTGTGCAGTAGCCAATCCTTTTTCTCTTAAGAACTCAACTGCCTTGTCCATATCTCCTTCAGTTGCTGCCAGCGCTTTTTTGCAATCCATCATTCCAGCGCCTGTCATCTCTCTTAACTGTTTTACCATTGCTGCTGTAATAGCCATTGTTTTTTCCTCCATTGTGATCTTAATCTCATTCTCACAGTGTCCGTGTCTTGCCGCACCACTGCGATGTCATGCATTTGGGACACACATTCTTTCCTGTTTCTGAAAAACATATGCCTCTGGCGTGCGAACGCCGGAGGCTCTATGTTCAGCAAGCGAATGTTCAATCCGCTTTTTCGTCAGTCTTATTCAGCATCTGCTTCTGCTGCTACTTCTTCGATGTCTTTCTCTGCTTCTGGATCTACTGCGAAATCCTCTGCTGTCACATCTGCTTCTGCACCCTGGTTTGCCTCGATTACTGCATCAGCCATCTTAGAAACGATCAATTTTACGGCTCTGATAGCGTCATCGTTTCCTGGGATTACATAATCTAACTCTTCTGGATCGCAGTTTGTATCAGCGATACCGATCAGTGTGATTCCCAGTGTGTGTGCTTCCTGTACACAAATTCTCTCTTTTTTCGGATCTACTACGAAGATTGCGTCTGGCAGTCTCTTCATCTCTTTGATTCCGCCCAGGTTCTTCTGCAGTTTCTCTAACTCTTTCTTTAATGCGATAACTTCTTTCTTTGGCAGAACGTCAAATGTTCCGTCTTCCTGCATTGTCTCGATATCTTTTAAACGCTGAATTCTGCTCTGGATTGTCTTGAAGTTGGTCAGCATACCGCCTAACCATCTCTCGTTTACATAGAACATGTTGCAGCGCTCAGCCTCTGTCTTAACAGCATCCTGTGCCTGTTTCTTTGTTCCAACGAAAAGGATTGTTCCGCCATCTGCTACGATATCAGAGATTGCCTTGTAAGCATCGTCAACCATACCAACGGATTTCTGTAAGTCGATGATATAGATTCCGTTTCTCTCTGTGTAGATGTACGGAGCCATTTTAGGGTTCCATCTTCTTGTCTGATGTCCGAAATGAACACCTGCTTCCAGTAACTGTTTCATTGAAATTACGCTCATGATTTTTTCTCCTTTTTGGTTAATCTCTTCCGCATGTTTTCATTTTCCTTGAAGACTGTCTCCAGCACCATTCTCAGAATCCACACGCGTGTTTTTTCAACTTTTGTAGTATATCATAGTCTCTCCGTCAAAGTCAAGAACCAGAATGTAAAATATGTGGAAAGAACCGGCTTTTCAGCACTTTAAGAACGATGGATGCCTTCTCAAAAGCGTGACTGCCAACTTCTTTACTCATGTCGCAGCGCATCGATCGGATTTAAGTTTGCCGCCTTGATCGATGGGAGCAGTCCAAAGATAATTCCAATCATCATGGAGAATAACACCGAACCGACTGCCGCTGGAATACTGATTGCGATCGGTGTCCCCGAAATCTGGTTGATCACCTCTGACAATCCGATTCCCACACCTACTCCGATGACTCCTCCAAGGCTTGTCAAAACGGCAGCTTCTGTCAGAAACTGTCCCAGAATTCTTCTCTTTTTCGCCCCGATTGCCTTTTTCAGACCAATCTCACTGGTACGCTCTGTGACAGAAACCAGCATAATATTCATAACTCCGATTCCTCCGACCAGAAGCGAGATACTCGCAATCCAGATCAGCTGGCTGTTTGTCGCATTGCTCAACTCCTGCAGATTTCTTGCTGTCTGCAGCACATCCGCTGCCTTGTATTTAATATCGCTGTTGTCCGCAGAGACATATTTATTTAAGATATCTTCTGCCTGTTTTCCGGCTGAACTCATGTCCTCCGTGCTTGTCGCCTTCAAGAGCACATTCTGCGGCTCATCGTACTGGTAGACGATGCACCAGCTCGCCGATGGGATATAGACTGTCCCGCTTGACTCTGTTGTATACATATAATAATCGTCGATCGAGTTGATCACCGGCTCAAATTCCTGCAGCTGCTGTGCAACGCCTACTACAATGAAAGGTTCTTTGTTGATCTCAATCGTCTTGCCGAGAGGATTTTCCTCCTGAAACAGAACCGTTGCCGCTGTATCATCTATGATCGCAACTTTTCGAAACTCTTTATAGTCACTCTCAATGAACTGTCTCCCTGTCCTGACAATATATCCTGCGGTGTCAAAATAGTGGGCATCGATTCCATAGACATTTGCCCCCTGCAGAGACTGATTTTTATAGAACACGCCATCTGCATACGTTCTCGCCGTGTACAGTGCAACATTCTCTACCTCTGGCAGATCCAGGATTTCCTGTCTTGTGCTCTCAGAGATAACGGGGACTCCGTTTGGAATGCCATTGTAAGAGATCTCATAATCCCATTCTCCCTGACTCAACTTGACGGAAACGGTATTGTTTCCCGATCCGATCAGATTCTTTTTGATCTGTTCATTTGTACCCTGAATCGTGGAGACAATCGAGATGATTGAGGCGATTCCAATGATAATTCCGAGCATAGTCAGGAAAGAACGCATCTTATGCGACCAGATTCCCTGAAAAGATAAGCGTACATTTTCTATCACTTCTGCGTTCCTCCCACTCTAATAATAATAGTAATATCCGCCGGAATCCTGAACCTTTGTCTTGGCGCCTTCTTTCACATCCGATCCATACGGGAAGGCAATGTTGTCATCCAGTGTCAGACCTTCTTTGATCTCCATGTAGCTGGAATAGATAATCTGTCCCGTCTTGATATACTGTTTTTTCAGTGTTCCATCATTGCCTGCTTTGTAGACATAACTCTGTCCATTCTCCGAACGTATATATGCCATCTGCAAATAAATCGTATTGATATTGGAATTTTTCGATGAAATCGAGATCGTCACCGATGCCGAATCATTCAGCCCATCGGCGTCCTCCACATACGCCTTGAACGGATAGTAGGAGGCATTGGTGTTTTCGTTCCCGTATCCATAATAATTATTAGAAGACTCAGTCGGATACTTCGAAATCTCTGTGATGACCGCCGTATAAGTCATACCGTTTTCCAGAGACTGCGCTGTCAGCTCGTCACCTATCTCCAATGTTTCCAGGTTGAGCTCGCTGATATTTCCGACAATATACATTCCAGAATCACTTGTCACCACGATAAACGCGTCCCCGTCACTCTGCCCCGTCTCTGCATCCCCTGCCGTCTTGACGATTCCGTTGATGGAGCTGAGAACCACACCGTCTTTGACTTTCTTCTCATACTGCTTAATCTTCAACTCTGCCTCTTTTTCATCCAGAGTCAGACTCTTAAGCAATTGTTCCTGCTCTCGGATCGCAGCTTTCAATTCCTCAGACGTATATGTGATTCCTCCGTCATCACCCCAGAAATCCTCACCCGGATCAAATCCCGGATCTTCGAAATAGCCTGGATCTTCTGCGATCAGCTTCCATTCATCTTCCTCTCTCGTCAACACAAAATAAGTTTCTGCTGGATATGCTTCGTGTTCCTCCTCTGGTCCTGCGATATTGTAAACCTCTAAAAATTCTCCTCCTTGCTCTGGGTCTCTCACAATCAGCTTCACATAACACCCATCCGAAATTTTATTCGTTCCTTCCTGATCGTATCCAAGCACTCGGTTGATAAAACCGCCAGACACTCTTGTCCCGTCATAGCAGATAAATACAAATGGATCTTCTTTGGTGCCCGTTCCCTTATAGTACGTTCCATTTTTATAATTCTCATCGCCAAGCGACAGGTAGTTCAGCTCAGACAGTTCTCCGATCAGCTGCCATTCACCGTCCACCTTTGTGAATATCCAGGAACTTCCCAGAGGATAAGCCGTCTGTTCCATCTCAGGTCCTGCCACCCAATAAACCTCCACAGCTTCCCCCGCAACGTCTGGATTTTGGACTGCAAAAGCAACATAGCAGCCATCTGAAATTTTATTTTCACCCACCTCATCGTACCCGAACACTCTATTCAGAAACTCTCCTGTCACTTTCGTGCCGTCACAGCAGAGAAAAACAAACGGGTCTTCCTTTGTCCCTGCTCCTTTATAGTAAGTTCCGTCTTTATAACTTTCATCGCCAAGCGACAGGTAAACCAGCTCCACAAGCTCCTCCATCGATGGAGTCGGGTCTGGATCCGGATCCGCTGGCTTTTCCTGCTTTGTCAGACCTCTTTTTCCAAAGATCCAGATATCTGTTCCCACAAATCCGCTCTCCGCCTCTGCTGTTCCGTCCAGAATAATCTTGACCACGGTTTTGCCATTATAATCATGCTCCCCTTCCTGATTCTGGCGGATTTCCAGCTGCACATAACAGCTCTTTTGCAAGTCACGATTCTGACCGTTTTTGTCAAATCCCATGACACGGTTGAAAAATCCTCCGGTGATCTGGGCATTCTCTGCACAGACAAACAAATATGGATCATCAAAGGTGCCACTTCCACTGACATACCGTTCATTGTCAATCGATCCGTAGGACAATTTGACACGGATTCTCGGAGCTGCATTCGGCACAGTTGCAAGCCATGGCTCTGATTCGGTCTCCGATTCGGTCTCCGACTGTGTCTCCGACTCTGATTCCCATTCACTCTCTGATTCGGTCTCCGTCTCTATCGTCTCTGAGATAATCATAGATCTCAACTTTTGTTCTGCTTTGCTCGGCTGTGCGGGCGATTCCGGCTCTGTCTGTATTTCTTCCGATTCCATCTCCGTCTGCTCACTCTCGTCTGGATCCGGCAGCGTCTCAGGTGCTTCTCCTGTCTGGGGCTCTTCGCCCTGTCCCTCCGTCTCTGTCTCTTCACTCCAGATTTCTGTCTCTGTGAACGCTTCTGTCAATTCCTCACTGGATATCTCCTCGCTCCAGGTTTCTTCCTCTGTCGCCGTTTCTGTCAGCTTCTCGCCAGATGTCTCCTCACTCCAGATTTCTGTCTCACTCCAGGTCTCTGTCCAGATTTCTGTCTCACTCTCATCAGACTGGTACTCTGTCTGGGTACTCTCTGTCTCCTCCTCGTCCGTCTTGTCTGCAAACATCTTTTCAAAATCTTTTTTGTCTATAATCTCGGGTTTCTGATCTTCCGGAATGCGGTTTCCCTCCTCATCCACGATGATTTCCAGACCTTCCGGTGTAAATTTCCACTCTAAATCCGGGCGATATCCCTGTTCTCTCTTGTCGCTGTTTCCATCAAGGCGCAGTACACGCTGTTTTCCGTCCTCTGCGTCTTTTGCGCGCACAGCCACAATCACATACGCACCACCTGCAAGTTTCTCCGTTCCTTCTTCGTCCCATCCTCTCACAAGATTTAGAAAGCTCCCCTTGATGGTCACATCTTCTGTACAGTAAAAAATGAAAGGTTTTTCCTTTGTACCTTCACCGTCATCTGCCGCCGATTCATAATCAAGAAGATCCACCGGCACAATATTGTCCTGTGTCGCTGGAGGCAGCACACTTTCTGTCTTTTTGTGCTCCGTCTCCGGGACAGTGGTCGCTGGTTCTGTCTGGTCTGAAATCGGCTGCTCTGTCTCAGGATCCGTTGAGATCTCAGATTCTGTCTGCGTTTCAGTCTCTGTCTCATTCTGTACTGGAAGCTGTGAATCCGTCTGCGGCGTCAGTGGAATCACTTCCCCTTCTGTCACCGGCTCTGTCTCTGTCTCTTCCACCGTAGACTCCGTCTGAGGATTCAGGGTCATCACACCTGGATTCTCCTCCGCCATGACTATCATGTTACTGTTTGAAATCACAGCTGCTGTGTTCTCCCGCTCTACCGGTGTTGTGTTGTATAGTTTATCCAGCGTCTTCTGCGCTGCTTCCATTTTTAGCCCAAGCGTTGCCTGGTTTAACTTTTCCATCTCGAGATCAAGCTCAGCCAGTGTCGTGTCATATGCCATCAATTTATCACCGACTTTTACTTTATCTCCTTCCTTTACATATACCTCTTTGATGTTGCTGCTTCCATCCAGTTCTACCTTCTGGCTGACATTGGAAGTCGCTGTCCCGGATATCGAAGAGCTGTCTCCATAGTACTGCGTCGATAGATAAGAAACAGGTATCACATTAACCGGATCTTTATTGCTCTGCATATAGTAATAAATACCATACCCAGCACCTGAGCATACCAGACAAACACTTAGCGTCACTGCGATGATGCTTTTTACTTTCATGCTGTCTCCCCCTTTCTTGTTCTCTCTGAGATTTCACCGTCAAAGATATCTACGATTCTCTTTGCACATTCAGCGACATGCGCATCGTGCGTGATCATAATCACCGTGACTCCCTCACGGTTCAGCTCCGCAAACAACTCCATCACCTGATGGCTGGACTTGGAGTCAAGGGCTCCTGTCGGCTCATCGGCGAGCAGAATCTTCGGATTATTGACCATCGCTCTGGCAATCGCCACACGCTGTTTCTGACCTCCAGACAGCTGATTCGGCACAAAATCCAGTCGATCGCCAAGTCCCACGCGTTCCAGAGCCAGCTTAGCACGTTTTCTTCTCTCTTTCTTTTTCACGCCAGCATAAATCAAAGGTAATGCCACATTATCCAGTGCCGTCAGCTTTGGCAAAAGCTGGAAGTTTTGAAACACAAACCCGATGCTGCGCAGCCGCACCTCGGCAACCTGATTTTCTTTCTGTTCCAGAACTTTTTGACCGTCCAAAAAGAATGTCCCCTTTGTCGGCTTGTCCAGACATCCGATGATATTCATCAAGGTCGATTTTCCGGAACCGGATGGTCCCATGATCGCCACATATTCCCCTTCTTCTACCTCCAGATTAATATCCTTCAAGACGGGAACGATCATTTTTCCCTGAATATAATCTTTGTAGATATGTTCCATTTTTAAGATCAAGGTTTCTCACTCCGTTCCATCTCTAATTCTCTATCTGACTGACTTCTTCCGCCAGATCCATATCCTGGTCGCTGAGATCCTCATCGCTGAATACCCCTGCATCAAAGAACTGATCATCGGAAAATGCTCCCTCATCCGCGAAATCGCCTTCCAGGATATCATCCATCCATGCATCGCCATCGGAAGCTAAAAAGCTGTCATACCAGTCATCATCGTAATCATAGCTGCCAAAATCCTCACTGTTATATTCCCCTGTATCCATATTCATCCCGAAAGTCGCCTCATCGATATTGTGTGTCGTCGGCATTCCCTCTTCCAATCCCTGACTTGGATAAGTGATATAGTCGTTCAATGTCAGCCCATCTAAAATCTCATACTGCTGTGTATCTTCATCAAACTCTCCCAGCGTCAAAAAGCGTTTTTCCAGCTTATTTTTGCTGTTAGATGCCCAGACATAAGGCTCCGAGCCCTCTTCCTGAACAATATAGTAGCTCTCCAGCCACATCCCGGATTTCACATCCATCTGTCCGTTATCCATCTCAATATAGACGTGCTGTCCCAACATCAATCCCTCATCGTCATCCAGAACAACGTAAAACGGGTAGGTACTGCTGTTGTTGCTCGAAGATCCGCTGTAATAATACATATCAGACTGGTTCGAGGAGGCATTTTCCATATCAATCGAGTCGAGAGTTCCTCTCCAGATCTGATTTTCATCCACACGCGAGTGGACAATCACCCTGCTGCCCAACATCAAAGACGGTATATTTTGTTCATTCACAGTGCCCTTCACCCTGTAATCTCCCGTGGCAAGAATCGTGATCAGAGGATCTGGCTCCCCACTATACGAATTAGAGCTGGAGTAGTCTGTATTGATTGCTTTCACCACGCCGTCAATCTCACTTGTCACAACCGAATTCTCAATCGTCTTTTTCAGCTGCTCGATCTCCACCGCCTTACTCTTCTGCTCATATTCGGTACGTTTCACCGTGTTTTCAGCCGTCTGAATCTCAATCGTGTAGTTCAGCTGCTCATCTGCCCCTGCCTTCGCCTGTGCCACTTTCAGCTCCTCAATCTGCGCTTTCGTGTTCTCAATATCATTCGCTGTTCGCTCCAGATCAATCTCTGCCTGTGCCAGACTGTTCTGGGATTCTGTGGTATCGTACTTAAAAAGTTCCTGCCCTTCCTTCACCACATCTCCGACTTCCACATACATCTCCTCAATGACTTTGTCCTGAGACTGTTCCACCTTCCATGTCTCCTGCGGCTCTATCACGCCATTATATCGATTGTTTAGACCATTTCCTCCCTCCAGACCTGTGATCATCGATACTGCATCGACAAAAACAACATTGTCGGCATTTGAGCCTCCGGATCCTCCCGGACCCAGATAAATCCACGCTGCATAGCCGCTGCCCCCGAGTACAGCTAATATCAAAACCGTCACCAAAAATTTTTTCATACACCTATCACCTTGTCCCTAATTTTTTTGCTGTTACAGAAACAGCCATTCTGCAGCATTGCAGAAATCGTTCTATGCGCAATGATCTCATTCGCATTTTATGCTGTGCTCATTATATCATAGTCAAATTCCCGACACATTAATTTTGTCTTAATTTCTTTTTAACACATGGTACATAAAAAGAGCTGTGTAGAATCCCTGAATTCTCAGCAATTCTGCAACAGCCCCCTTTTCTTTCCTCTTATTCTATTATAACAATGGATATTTATCTGTCAAGCCTTTGATCATCGCTTTTTCTCTCTCGTGATCTGCCTCTGGATTTTTCAGCACAGATGCAATCACTTCTGCAATCACATCCATATCCTCTGTATTCATTCCTCTGGAGGTGACAGCCGGCGTTCCCAGACGCACACCACTTGTCACAAATGCAGATTTTGGATCATTTGGAATCGTATTTTTGTTTGCTGTGATATGTACTTCATCCAACAAATTTTCTGCTTCTTTTCCTGTCAGGTTTAAGTTTGTCAAATCGACAAGCATCAGATGATTGTCTGTGCCGCCTGACACAATCTTGATGCCGCGATCCATCAGCCCTTTGCACAATGCTTTCGCATTTGCAGCCACATTCTGCTGATAGGTCTTGAATTCATCTGACAGCGCTTCCTTAAAGCAGACTGCCTTTGCTGCGATCACATGCATCAGTGGACCTCCCTGAATGCCAGGGAAAACTGCTTTGTTGAAATTAAATTTCTTTGCCGTCTCTTCGCTGGACAGAATCAGACCACCTCTCGGTCCTCGCAGGGTCTTGTGTGTTGTCGTGGTGACGACATCTGCATACGGAATTGGGCTTGGATGGATCCCTGCCGCCACTAATCCTGCAATATGAGCAATATCGACCATCAGATATGCACCTACTTCATCTGCAATCTCACGGAATTTCTTAAAATCGATCGTTCGGGCATAGGCGCTGGCACCTGCCACAATCATTTTCGGCTTGCATTCTAAAGCCAACTCACGCACTTTATCATAATCGATCACTCCATCGTCATTCACGCCATAATGTACTGCATGGAAATAAGAGCCCGACATATTTGCTTCACTTCCGTGTGAGAGATGTCCGCCGTGTGCGAGACCCATTCCAAGAACGGTGTCGCCCGGTTTCAACATTGCGAAGAAGACTGCCATATTTGCCTGTGCTCCGGAATGTGGCTGCACATTAGCATAGGTACATCCAAAAATCTGTTTAGCCCTCTCAATTGCAATACGCTCGACTTCATCGACACATTCGCAGCCACCGTAAAATCTTTTTCCCGGATAGCCCTCTGCGTATTTATTTGTCAATGGACTTCCCATCGCTGCCATAACAGCTTTACTCACCCAGTTTTCTGATGCAATCAGTTCAATGTGGCTGTCCTGACGTCTCTGTTCTTTCTCGATACAACACGCTATTTCAGGATCAACCGCTCTGACTTCCTCTAATGAATACATTTTTCCTTTGTCCTCCTACTTATTCTCTACTCATTCTTTAGTCCAATAAAGTGGTATTTTTTATTTTACTTGTTCTGCTATTGCCTGTCAAGGACTTTTTCTGAATTTCGCCTTTCTTTCCTGGTGTGCGGTGTGCAGAACTATTTGACAATTTCTTAATTTTCTATTAAACTGAGACTATGTTTTACTCACCATAATGCGGAATTGCCTGTTCTGCATCCTATCCCACGATCCACTGTAACCGTTGCCGTAAATCAAATCATAGCTTTAGGAGTTTTTATGACCAAAATAATATTTTCTTATCTTTTATTTCTCAATCTGTTTTCCCTTTTCACGATGGCTTCCGACAAATCAAAAGCCCAGAAGGGAAAATGGCGTACCCCGGAAAAAACGCTTTTTCTGCTTGCCTTTCTCGGCGGCAGCATCGGCATCTATCTGGGCATGTATGTATTTCATCACAAGACACGCAAACCTTTATTCCGTTTCGGAATCCCTGCTATTCTTGTGCTTCAAATTTTGCTTTCTGTCCTGATCTTATGCTGGCAAAATCATCTGCTATTCTACTAATTTTACACGAAATGTGTCAATTTAAAGGAGATTTCATATGTACAAGAAAATGTTTCATCAGATTTCATTTTTTCTTTTGCTCTTTTCTCTGTGTGCAGTTACTCTTGGAGGTTGTGATCTTTTCAGAAAAAATTCTCCAAAAAATGTAGTAAAGAGAGAACTGGACCAGTTAAAGAGCATCAATGAGGATACGATCCGAACCTTCTTTTCTTACAGTTTACTTTCTGAGGAAGATACTCTGTCTTTTGAAACGAATCAAGACACGATCGATGCCATTCAGCTCTTCTTTCGCCATTTTTCTTACAAAATCCTGGACACGCAGACAGAGGAAGATCATGCCCTTGTCACTGTCTCCATCACCAATATAGACACCAAGGCACTGGCGAACGATCTTTGCAGGGCAATCATCACGGATTCTCTCAATCACACAAACGTCAGCGAAGAGTCTTCCCTCATCTTTTATTCCAGTCTTCTCAAAGACGTGCTCACTGACAATACCTACGACTTGGTCACCACGACTCTTGAAATTCCACTTCAAAAGACAGACGGTCTCTGGACCATCTTAACTTCCGATGAACTCGAGGACGGTCTGATGAGCGGTCTGATTTCCTACCTTGAAGATCCCAATACGGTCTCTGCGGAAGAAGTCGTTGATCTGAATCTTACATACTTTAAAAATCTCAGCCCGGAAGAGCTGATTACTTATCTCGGCATCGACGACATTTTCTCGACCTCGAGCAGTATCTCCAAAGAAATTGATCTCGAATTTGCCAAAAAGTTATCCGAAGGTTTTCAGTACCGCATTGTCTCCTCGCGGCTTGATGACACCTCCGCCACAGTGACGGTGGAAATCACAACACTCGATCTGTCATCCGTGCTTGCATCGTATCGGAAATCTCTGCTCGCCTATGCTGAAACCGCCGATGCCATTCTCTCAACCGACAATGAGCGTTCTGAAAAGACAGCGCGTCTTCTCTTGAATGCACTCACACTCTCCTCAGGCACCGCAACTTCCACTTTGGATATTTCTCTCAAAAGCACCGGTCTTGTCTGGGAGATCAAAAATATGACCGAACTGACAGAGGCATTGCTGGCCAACATCACAGAGGCCTCACATGATTTCTCTGATGCTGCCGCTCAGACAGAGTCTGATCTCATCCTCTATCCTGAAGCAGATGCCGAGACAGAATCTGAGACTCTTCCCCTCATCCAGCCTGCCGCATAAAACTCAAAAGAAAGCGTGGCTGCTAGGACTTCTCCTGGAAAATAATCAAATGTTTTCCCGGAAAGTATCCGCAGCCACGCTTTTTCTTCTTTTAATCGATCATGCAGTTAAGATTCTACTGCTCTTTCTCTTTTTTTACCACTGTCAGGCACAGTTCCTCTAACTGTTTGTCTTCCACTGTCCCCGGCGCTCCTGTCATCAGGCAAGATGCATCTTTTACCTTCGGGAATGCAA
>JALEVQ010000057.1 GCA_022788205.1 Robinsoniella sp.
CATAATCCGGGCCACCTCCTTTATCAAAACCACTCTATCGGCTATCCGGCGAATGGCATACTAATATCACAAAATATCATCACAATTATAGTCGCAAAACCTTATAAAGTCAAGTAATTCATTGATCTTTTTTCAAGTTCCATCACTTTCCTCCCAAAACCGAACGGTTTCTTCCCTCTGATTTCTGCTGACCCAATTTTTTCTTTTCTTCTTATATATAAGTGCACACATCTGGATTCTTATACTAAGTTGTTCACGGTAAACATAATGTTATCCACATAATGTGGATAACTTGTGGATAACTCAAATCAATATCTTGTGGTCTGGTTTTTTCTGTGGATAATGTGGATAATTTCGAAAAAGTTATCCACATTATCCACATTGCATAAAAGTTATCCACAATGCAATGTGGATAACTTGTGGATAACTTTTCGGTTGTTCTGTTTTTCCTTGATTTTTCAAGGTTTTTTGAATGTGGATAATGTGGATAACTCAAAAAAAGTTATCCACATTATCCACATTGCATAAAAGTTATCCACAATGCAATGTGGATAACTTGTGGATAACTTATTTTTTACCCATTTATCAACAAAATTTCCTTTTTTTTCACCACAAGATATGCTATTTACAAAAATTATCCACAGCCCTCAAAAGTTATCCACATCTATTTTTTCAGGCAATGTGGATAACTCTTTTTTTCTTTTTTGCGGCAGTGAATATCTTTTTTTGCAAAGTTTTCTCGTACAGTCTTAAACATTTTTTTGAATAAATATTCATTTCTATTCCCGCTTGCGTCTTTTTCTATTTTTGTTTCTTATCTCTGCCTTGCCTTTATTATATCTATATTTTGTCTATAAATACAGCTTTTCTTGCAGAAATCTTCCCTACCGTCATCGGAATCTTGTTTGCTCCATCGATCCTTCAAATTTTCATTGATAATCGGTTGATAATTGCTCCCTTTTGGTTTAATATTAATGGAAAGCATTAAATAATTATCATATCATGAAAGATGGATCTTTTCCATCCGTGATTGAACAAAAAGGAGATTTTTTCAATGGACGAAAATACAGATAAAGAGGCAATTATCGAAAAATGGGAAGAAATTCTATCTACTGTCAAGACGGAATATGAGCTCTCCGATGTTTCTTTCAAAACATGGATTAAACCTCTGACAGTTCACTCGCTTGAAAATAATGTGCTGACACTTCTTGTCCCCACTGAACCTATGGGATTAAATTATATCAGCAAACGCTACCGCTCCCCTCTCAAGGTTGCCATCACAGAACTCACTGGCATCGAATGTGAAATCGAATTTGTTTTGCCTGACCAAGTGAAAGACAAACCGGTCAATCCTATAGGTTCTGGCATGAACGAGAACATCGAGCGTGCAAACTTAAACCCCAAATACACTTTTGATACTTTCGTTGTGGGAGGAAACAATAATTTTGCTCATGCTGCTGCTCTCGCTGTCGCGGAGTCGCCTGGTTCCATGTATAATCCGCTTTTTATCTATGGAGGGGTCGGTCTGGGCAAAACCCATCTGATGCATTCGATTGCTCATTTTATCCTCGATCATAACCCTGATTCCAAGGTTTTATATGTCACGAGCGAATATTTTACAAATGAGCTGATCGAGGCAATCCGAAATGGAAATAATACCACAATGGCTGAATTCCGTGAAAAATACCGCAACATTGATGTGCTTCTGATTGATGATGTGCAGTTTCTGATCGGAAAAGAATCCACACAGGAAGAGTTTTTCCACACATTCAACGATCTTCACGGTGCCAAAAAGCAGATTATCCTCTCCAGCGATAAGCCTCCGAAGGATTTTCTCACGCTCGAAAGCCGTCTGCGCTCCCGTTTCGAATGGGGTCTGATCGCAGATATCTCTTCGCCTGACTATGAGACCCGTGTGGCGATTCTGCGAAAGAAGGAAGAGCTTGACGGCTATACGATCGACGATGATGTTATCAAATACATCGCAACCCATATCAAATCAAACATTCGTGAACTGGAAGGTGCCTTAAACAAGATCATGGCATTCAGCAACCTCGAAAACCGTGAAATTGACATTGATCTTGCGCAGGAGGCGCTCAAAGATATCATCGCACCTGAGGCGAAGGGTGTCATCACACCGAAATTGATCCTCGACAAAGTTGCCGAACATTTCCATATCGATACGGAAGATCTGATCGGCAATAAGCGCACCGCCAACATTGTATTTCCGCGTCAGATCGCAATGTATCTTTGCATCGAAATGCTGGAGATGCCATTAAAAAATATCGGTGAGGTTCTAGGAAACCGTGATCACACCACTATCATGCATGGTTCTAAGAAGATTACCAAGGAATTGCAGACATCCGAGTCACTCCGAAACACGATTGATATTTTGAAAAAGAAAATCAGCCCTATTTGACAGAGCGGATTTTTCATTTGTATTTTTATAATTATTCAAAAATATTGAATGAGCTGTTGAATGGAGATTCCATTCCAAAAGACAAAATTTTTGACTTTTTTCCTGAAAATCCGTCAAAAATTGTTTGGTTATCAAAATAGTTATCCACATTGGCTGTGGATAACCTGGAAAAAAATCACCCTTTTCCACGAGGTCGAAAAAGTTATCCACATTGGTTATCCACATTATCCACAAGTTATCCACATAGTTATCCACATAGCCGACCTCGAAAAAAGCCAGTAAAATCAAGGGTTTCCAGAGTTATCCACATTATCCACAGCCCCTACTACTACTACTACAAATTATATACTGTTATATATATACCCGCACCCCCTGAAAGGAGACTTAAAAACATGAAATTAATATTCCAAAAAAACGCTCTCTTAAAAGCAGTCAACATTGTCTTGAAGGCAGTACCTTCCAAAACCACAATGCCTATCTTGGAATGTATCCTCATCGATGCGACCACAAACCAGATTAAATTCACAACAAACGATATGGAATTGGGGATAGAGACTATCGTAGAAGGAGAAATTGTGGATAAAGGCAGCATCGCACTGGATGCTAAGATTTTTTCTGAGATTATTCGAAAACTTCCTGAAAGCGATATTGTGATTGAGACAGATCATTTGAATACGACGATCACCTGTGAAAAGGCAAAGTTTAATCTCTCTGGAAAGCCAAGTGAGGATTTTTCTTATTTGCCGTATGTGGAAAAGAATGACTTTATTTCTATTTCGCAATTTACGTTAAAAGAAATGATTCGTCAAACTATTTTCTCAATTGCTGTCAATGAAAATAATAAAATGATGACAGGTGAATTATTTGAAATTAAAGATAATATGCTAAGAGTAGTGTCACTCGATGGTCACAGAATTTCCATCCGCAAAACAGCACTGAAGGAAAATTACCCGAACAGAAAAATTGTGGTCCCTGGAAAAACCCTGATTGAAATCAGCAAGATTTTGTCTGGTGAGGTGGAAGATATGGTGAACATTTTCTTTACCTCGAATCATATTGTTTTTGAATTTGACCAGACAACCATCGTTTCTAGACTAATCGAAGGCGAATACTTCCGTATTGACCAGATGCTTTCGAGTGATTATGAGACCAAAGTAAAAATCAACAAAAGAGAGCTGCTGAGCTGTATTGACCGTGCAACGCTGCTTGTCAAGGAGAGCGATAAGAAGCCGATCATTATTTCGATCAACAATGGGTCTATAGAGTTAAAGATCAACTCTCAGATCGGTTCCATGAATGAAGAGATCGACATCGAGAAAGAGGGCAAAGATTTACAGATAGGCTTTAACCCGAAATTTCTCATCGATGCGCTGCGTGTCATCGATGATGAGATCATTACGATCTATCTTGTAAATCCGAAAGCACCTTGCTTTATACGCGATGAGCAGGAATCATACGTTTATTTGGTTCTGCCAGTCAACTTTATTGCATAATCGCTGAAAAACAGACGGGCTGGCACCGTCAGAAAAAGAGAAAACAAGCAAAGGTCAATTTTTTTTGAGAGAGCTGTCTAAGACGAGAGGATTTTGGGATAAGGCAGTTTTGCGAAAAAAGAATTGGCTTTTTTGCGTAATTTGTGAGAATTTAGAGTAGGATTTTTTCCAAAATGCTGGTATACTTTAAGTGACATGTGTAAAAGAAAATTAGGATACAAGCGTAATAGGAGGAAAAAAATGGAGACAATAAAGCTGAGAGAAGACTATATAAAGCTTGGACAAGCGCTGAAGGCGGCTGGTCTTGTAGAGTCTGGCGTGGAGGCAAAGCTTGTGATTTTGGATGGTCAGGTAAAAGTCAACGGAGAGACAGAGTACCAGAGAGGAAAAAAATTAGTGGAGGGCGATATTGTTTCCTTTGACAGTCAGACGATAAAAATTATAAAATAATAGATAATTACACCTGAATACAGACCGCGGTGTGCGGCATCAGGAGGAAAAGATGATCATTGAGTCTTTAAAACTGAACCGATTTCGAAATTATGATTCTTTAAAATTAGAATTCGATACAGGGACAAATATTTTTTACGGGGACAATGCCCAGGGAAAGACGAACATTCTTGAGGCGATCTATCTGTGCGGAACCACCAAATCTCATCGAGGAAGCAAAGATCGCGAGATGATACAGTTCGGACAGGAAGAGGCACATATCTGTATGGGGATTCTCAAGAATCATGCGAAAATTCAGGTAGATATGCATTTAAAGAAAAATAAGGCGAAGGGAATCGCCATCAATGGAGTGCCGATCAGAAAGGCAAGCGAATTGTTTGGAATCGCTAACTTTATCTTTTTTTCACCGGAGGATCTGAATATCATAAAAAGTGGTCCTGCAGAGAGAAGACGCTTTCTAGATCTGGAATTGTGTCAATTGAATAAAATTTATTTGTATCATTTGACAAATTATAATAAAATAATAGTTCAGAGAAACAAACTTTTGAAGGAGGCTGCATTTCATCCAGAGTATTTTGACATGCTGGAAGTCTATGACAGTCAGATGGCTCTGCATGGCAGCAAGGTCATTGAGGAGAGAGAAAAATTTATTCTTCACCTCAATGAGGTGATCAGACGCGTTCATGCCAAGCTGTCAGGAGGAAGAGAAGAGTTAAGGCTTGACTATGACAGAAACGTACAAGCAGAGCATTTTTTTGAGCAGTTACAGAGAAACAGAGACAGAGATGTCCATTTCAAGATGTCCACAGTCGGACCTCACAAGGATGACATCCGTTTCTGTATCGGAGATTTGGATGTTCGAAAGTTTGGATCTCAGGGACAGCAGAGGACCGCTGCGCTTTCTTTGAAGCTGGCGGAGATTGAGCTGGTAAAACAGGAAATCAGGGATACACCGATTTTATTGCTGGACGATGTACTGTCCGAACTGGACAGCAAAAGACAGCACTATCTGCTAGACAGTATTGGCGCAATTCAAACATTTATCACTTGTACGGGAATCGATGATTTTATTGAGAACCAGTTTGAAATCAATCATGTGTTTCACGTTGCAGACGGTGTTGTCTATGAATAAAACAGGAGGTTGCTATGGATACAGAATATACAGAATACGGTGCGGATCAAATACAAATTTTAGAGGGCTTGGAAGCGGTCAGAAAAAGACCGGGAATGTATATCGGCAGTACATCGATCAGAGGGCTTCATCATCTTGTGTATGAAATTGTGGATAACGCAGTGGATGAAGCACTTGCGGGGTACTGCGATAAGATTGAGGTGACGATCAACAAAGATAACTCCGTCACAGTTGTGGACAATGGAAGAGGAATTCCAGTGGGAATTAACCACAAATCAGGACTTCCGGCTGTGGAAGTTGTCTTCACTATTCTGCACGCCGGTGGAAAATTCGGCGGTGGAGGATACAATGTGTCGGGAGGACTTCACGGTGTAGGTGCATCTGTTGTAAATGCACTGTCAGAATGGCTGGAGGTCACAGTCTTCCGGGACGGAAAGATTTATAAACAGCGCTATGAGCGCGGAAAGACGATGTGTGCTCTGACAGAGATCGGAGAATGTGAGGAGGACAAGACAGGTACTAGTGTCACGTTTATGGCGGATTCCGAAATTTTTGAGGATACGGTGTATGATTTCGGGATGCTGAAGCAGAGACTGCGTGAAATTGCCTTTTTGATGAAAGAGGTCAAGATCGTGCTGCGCGATGATCGACCGGAGGAGCCGATGGAGCGTGTATTCCACTATGAGGGTGGAACGAAAGAGTTTGTGACCTATCTGAACAAAGGGAAGACGCCTTTATATCCGGATATCATTTACTGCGAAGGAGTGAGAGATGATATCATTGTTGAGGTAGCACTTCAGCACAACAGTACTTACACGGAAAGTTCCTACAGTTTTGCAAACAACATTCCGACTCCTGAGGGCGGAACCCATGTTTTAGGATTTAAAAATGCGGTGACAAAGACATTTAACGATTATGCAAGGGCAAATAAGCTTCTGCGCGACAGTGAGCAGAATTTGTCAGGTGATGATATCCGTGAGGGATTGACCTCGATTATCAGCGTGAAGATGAAGGAAGCTCAGTTTGAGGGTCAGACAAAGCAGAAGCTTGGAAACAGCAAAGCCAGAGGAGCTGTGGAAAGTGTTGTGAGCGAGCAGCTGATGATTTATCTGGAGCAGCATCCTCAGGAGGCAAAGATTATTCTGGAAAAATCCATCATGTCACAGCGCGCAAGAGAAGCAGCGAGAAAAGCCAGAGAGTTGACAAGAAGAAAGTCAGCCCTTGACGGCATGGCATTGCCTGGAAAGCTTGCTGACTGCTCTGACAAAGACCCGAGCAAATGTGAGATTTATATCGTGGAGGGAGATTCTGCAGGTGGATCAGCAAAGACAGCGAGAAGCCGTGCAACGCAGGCGATTCTGCCTCTGAGAGGAAAGATTCTGAACGTGGAGAAGGCACGACTTGACCGCATCTATGCGAATGCTGAGATCAAGGCGATGATCACAGCGTTTGGAACAGGAATACACGAGGATTTTGATATCTCGAAGCTGCGCTACCACAAAATTATTATCATGACGGATGCCGATGTGGACGGCGCACACATCAGCACGCTGCTCTTGACATTCTTGTATCGCTTTATGCCGGATCTGATCCGGGAAGGATATGTCTATCTCGCACAGCCGCCTCTGTACAAGATAGAGAAAAACAAAAAAGTGTGGTATGCATACGATGATGCCCAGCTCAACCGGATTCTCAATGAGATCGGACGAGATGGAAACAATAAGATTCAGCGCTACAAAGGACTTGGAGAGATGGATGCAGAGCAGCTCTGGGAGACAACGATGGATCCAGAGAAGAGAATTCTGAAGCGTGTTGTGATGGACGATGCAGATTCTTCTGAGATTGATGTGACGTTCACGACCCTGATGGGAGATGCCGTGGAGCCGCGCCGTGAATTTATCGAGGAAAATGCAAAATTCGTGAAGAATCTGGATATCTAGGAGGAGAATAAACTTGGAAGATAATATTTTTGACAAAATAGAGGAAATTGATCTGAAAAAGACAATGGAAGACTCCTATATCGATTATGCCATGAGCGTAATCGCAGCGCGTGCACTTCCAGATGTCAGAGACGGATTGAAACCAGTGCAGCGCCGTGTGCTGTACTCAATGATTGAGCTGAACAATGGACCTGACAAGCCACACAGAAAATGTGCACGTATTGTCGGTGATACGATGGGTAAATATCATCCACATGGTGACAGTTCGATCTACGGCGCACTTGTCAACATGGCTCAGGAGTGGTCCACGAGATATCCTCTGGTGGATGGTCACGGAAATTTTGGATCTGTGGATGGAGACGGCGCTGCGGCGATGCGTTACACAGAGGCGAGACTGAGCAAAATTTCGATGGAGATGCTGGCAGATATCAACAAGAATACGGTTGATTTTACACCGAACTTTGATGAGACTGAGCAGGAGCCGTCTGTGCTTCCTTCCAGATATCCGAACCTTTTGGTCAACGGAACATCCGGAATTGCTGTCGGCATGGCGACGAATATCCCTCCTCACAATTTACGAGAAGTGATTCAGGCGGTTGTCAAGATGATTGATAACCGGATTTTAGAAGATCGTGAGACGACAATTGAGGAGGTTATGGAAATTATCAAGGGACCTGATTTCCCGACAGGAGCCAGAATCCTGGGAAAAAAAGGAATCGAAGAAGCTTACCGCACAGGGCGCGGAAAGATCAAGGTGCGCGCGGTGACAGAGATTGAGGCGATGCCAAATGGAAAAAGCCGCATTGTCGTTTCAGAGCTGCCATATCTGGTGAATAAAGCAAGGCTGATTGAAAAGATTGCTGAACTGGTTCGCGACAAAAAGATCGATGGAATCACGGCGATCACAGATGAGTCCAACCGAGAGGGACTCAGAATCAGCATTGAACTCAGACGCGATGTCAACGCAAATGTGGTTCTGAACCGTCTGTATAAGCACACACAGCTCCAGGATACCTTTGGAGTGATTATGCTTGCCCTTGTGGACAACCAGCCAAAAGTCATGAATTTGCTGGAAATGCTGCATCACTATATCCGTCACCAGGAAGATGTGATCACAAGAAGAACAAAGTATGAGCTGAACAAAGCGCAGGAGCGCGCCCACATTTTGGAGGGATTGTTAAAAGCGCTTGACCATATCGATGAGGTGATTGATCTGATCCGCGGCTCGCAGAATATTCAGGAGGCAAAAGCGGGTCTGATAGAACGCTTTGCCCTCTCAGATGCGCAGGCGCAGGCGATTGTGGATATGCGCCTGAGAGCACTGACTGGTCTGGAGAGAGGAAAACTGGAAGCAGAGTATCAGGAGCTTATGAAACGGATCGAAGAGCTGACTGCGATTCTCGCCGACGAGAAAATGCTGCTCGGTGTCATCCGCACAGAGATCCTTGCTATCGCTGATAAATACGGCGATCCGAGAAGAACAACGATTGGCAGAGATGAGATGGAGTTTTCCACAGAAGATTTGATTCCGGTGGAAAATGTTGTGATTTCGATGACAAAACTTGGGTATATTAAGCGCATGACGGTGGATAACTTTAAGAGTCAGAACCGCGGAGGCAAAGGTATCAAGGGAATGCAGATTATCGAGGACGATTACATTGAGGATCTCCTGATGACGACGACACACCATTATCTGATGTTCTTCACGAATATGGGCAAGGTTTATCGCTTGAAGGCGCATGAGATTCCTGAGGCAGGAAGAGCGGCGAGAGGAACCGCGATTGTCAATCTGCTGCAGTTGATGCCAGACGAAAAGATCACTGCGATTATCCCTATACGCGAGTACAAAGAGGGACGATATCTGTTTATGGCGACAAAGAATGGCATCGTGAAGAAGACACCGATCACGGATTATGCAAATGTCAGAAAGACAGGGCTTGCCGCGATCAACCTCAGAGAAGGCGATGAGCTGATAGAGGTCAAATCGACGAATGACAAGAAAGATATCTTCCTTGTGACAAAATTTGGACAGTGCATTCGCTTCCATGAGACAGATGTGCGCAGCACAGGAAGAGTTTCTATGGGTGTCATCGGAATGAATCTGTCTCCGGACGATGAAGTAGTCGGTATGCAGCTTGACACACAAGGAAAATATTTGCTGATTGTCTCAGAAAAGGGAATGGGCAAGCTGACATCGATCGACGAATTTACAGCCCAAAACAGAGGCGGAAAAGGCGTAAAATGCTATAAAATCATGGACAAGACAGGAAATGTAATCGGCGCCAAGGCGGTAGACAAAGAGCGTGAGATTATGCTGATCACGACAAAGGGTGTGATCATTCGTATGATGTGCGATGATATCAGCGTGCTCGGACGTGTCACATCTGGTGTAAAGCTGATCAATCTGGACGAGGATGTGTCGGTTGCAAGTGTTGCAAAAGTGCGCGAGGAATCGAACAAGACAGAGGAAGATACACTGAAAACATTGGAGAATCAGCTGAATGAGGAGTTATAAAAGCCTATGAAATTACGGAGAGTGCTGGCAGTCAGAGCGGCCAAATTAGTTGGAAAAATCAGCAGAAAGATGGGAAAACAGGGGGTTACCTGGGCGGGTCTTGTGGCCCGCATCATCTACCCGGATATTCTGCAGGATCTTGCAGGGCAGCTGCGGGGAAAATCTTTTATCGTCTGTGGCACAAACGGAAAAACAACTACGAACAATCTTCTGTGTTCTGCAATTGAGGCGGAAGGCAAGAAAATCATCTGCAACAGAACCGGATCAAATATGCAAAACGGTGTGGTGGCAGCGTTTGTGCTTGCCGCTGACAATCAGGGAAAAATCGATGCAGATTATGCCTGCATTGAGATTGACGAGGCATCGACCTTGAAAGTTCTTCCAAGGTTCAAGCCGGATTTTATGGTGCTGACAAATCTGTTTCGTGATCAGCTTGACCGCTATGGCGAGATTGATATCACGATGGACATCTTGAAAAAGGCAATCAAAATGGCTCCAGACATGACGCTGCTGATCAACGGGGATGATTCCCTGTCTGTAACACTTGCCATGGAGACAGGAAATAAATATTACACTTATGGAATCAGTGAGAAGGTGTTCGACGGGGATGAAAATTCCGAGATTCGCGAGGGGCGTTTTTGCAAGAGATGCGGGGCGAAGATGAAATATCATTTCTACCACTACAGTCAGCTGGGCGATTATGAATGTCCAAATTGCGGTTTTAAGAGACCAAAGATTGATTTTGACGCTTCTCATATTTTCGTCGGAGATCATCTTGGATTTGAGGTCGAAGGCAGAAGGATAGAGGCAAATTACCGGGGCTTTTACAATATTTATAATATTTTGACTGCGTATTCAGCAGGAAGAGTGGCAGGGCTTGCGATGGATCATTTTCAGGATACCTTAAAGCATTTTAATCCGGAAAATGGTAGAATGGAGCATTTCTTTATCGACGGGACGAAGATTGAGTTAAATCTCGCAAAGAATCCGGCGGGATTTAATCAGAATATCGCAGCTGTGATGGAGGATAAGACACCAAAAGATATTATTATTTTGATCAATGACCGCTTCCAGGACGGCGAAGATGTATCGTGGCTGTGGGACGTTGATTTTGACCGTTTTCAGGACGAAAGTATCCGCTCAATCACAGTCAGCGGAATTCGCTGTCTCGACATGCGGCTGAGATTGAAATATGTGGATATCCCCTCCAAGGTGGAGCGCAATGTGGCAGATGCGATCCGTGAGAGGATTAAAAATGGTGTAGGCAATCTGTATGTGCTTGTCAATTATACAGGGCTGTACAGTACCAGAAATACACTGAAAAAGATGGAGGAGGAAAGCCGATGAAGCTGACAATAGGGCATTTATATCCAGATCTTTTAAACCTCTACGGTGACAGAGGAAATATACAGTGTATGATGAAGCGCTGTCAGTGGAGAGGAATCGAGGCGGAGACGATCGCATACCGGTTGGAAGATCCAATTGATTTTGAAAAATTAGATATCATTCTTCTGGGAGGAGGATCTGACCGCGAGCAGATGCTTGTCTGTGAACGTTTAAAAGAAATCCGAAAAGATTTTAAAGAGTATGTGGAAAAAGGCGGTGTGGTTCTCGCAATTTGCGGAGGATATCAGCTGCTTGGAAAATTTTATGAGACAAAAGATGGGAAGATCGAGGGACTGGATCTTGTCGATCTGTATACGGTTCAGAAAAAGGGACGTCTGATACGGAACATCATCATCCAGAGCGATCTGTTTGAGCGACCGATCGTCGGATTCGAAAATCACGGCGGACGGACGTATATCAATGACAATAAGCCGCTTGGAAAAGTCATTTATGGTAAGGGCAATGACGGAAAGTCGGGATATGAAGGTGTGATTTATAAGAATGTGATTGGAACTTACCTGCACGGTCCTGTCCTGCCGAAAAATCCACAGTTGTGCGACTATGTGCTGAAAAAGGCACTGGAGCGCAAATATGGAAGTGTGGAGCTATTACCGCTTGATGATACCCAGGAGAACGAGGCAAACGACTATATTGTCAAGAGACATCAGGATAAAAAAGAGAATATCAAAGAAGAAATTTTGAGGCGGATCTAAAAGAACAGCGATCAAAATACAGTGTGGGATAGAAGATTAAGAAGGGGAGAATTAAGGGGCAAGAACTTGGGTTGTGCCCCTTAATTTAGATCGCAATATGCGGTCAGGAGGTAAGAATGAAACAAGCGGGCATAAGACAAATCAAAACTTTAGCCGTCATTCTGTTTATGACAGGTATTTTTTCTTTACAGGTTTTGGCGAAGGAAACGACAAAAGTGATACAGACAAATGATTTTGCTGCGTTTTCTGAGGCAACGGCAAGACTGATTCAGGAAGAAGGAAGCAGTGTGCAGAGTAGCGGCGTGCGAGATACCAGTACATACGCAGCAAAAAGACTGATTGTAAAATCGCGTGGAGGCAGTCTGGATCTGCAAGGTTATGGGGCAGAAACGGTAATACAGGGACCGTCCGGCTATTATGTCATGCAGTTTGCGACAAAGCAGGAGACAGAGGCATGCCTCAAAAAGTTACAGCAGCGTTCAGATATCGAATATGTAGAACCGGATGGCTATGATTCTGTGGGAGAACTGGAAATTTCAGATGCTATCGAGGCTGACAGTCTTGAGAGTGCGGCACTTTCAGAGGCTTCCTCGTCGCATAATTCTTGGGGCGTGGAACATATCGATGCGGATCAGTATGCCGCTTATCTTCAGCAGACAGGTTATGACACAGGAATCCGCATTGCTGTCGTTGACTCTGGCGTATGGAATGGACATTCTATGTTACAGAATTGTACGACGGCAGGCTACGATTATGTGGATGGAGATAATAATCCGTTTAATGACGGTCATGGTCACGGGACCCATGTCGCCGGGATTATTGTAGACTGTATGTCTGGTCTGAAAGTGGATATTTTGGCAGTGCGCGTACTCGCGGACGATGGCTATGGTTCTCATATCAATGTCGCAAACGGGATTCGGTATGCGGCGGACAACGGGGCGAAGGTGATCAATGTCAGCATCGGAGGAGGCCATTCGGAATATAAGGATGAGGCAGTGCGCTATGCCATTTCGAAAGGTGCAGCTGTCGTCATAGCCGCCGGCAATGAGTCTTCAGATGTTGAGTACAGCTGTCCGGGGCATGTGGAAGAAGGAATTGTAGTGGCAGCGATCGATGACGAAGATGTGCAGACATGGTTTTCAAACTATGGCAGCAGCATTGACGTGGCAGCGCCAGGGCAGAGTATCTTAAGCTGCGGAATCACAGGCGCCACTTCCTATGTATGGATGAGCGGGACTTCGATGGCAGCTCCCCATGTCACAGCGGCTGCAGCAATGTATCGGTTGCGCTACACAGATGCAGGACCTGTAAAAACACAGGAATTGGTAAAAAGATACTGTGAAGATCTGGGCAGTACGGGATGGGACGAGATTTATGGAAGTGGACTCGTCAAGATGTCAAAGGCGATGCCGAAAATGACGATCGCAAAGCCGACTCTTGGCACTGCGACAGCGATCGGAACATCGCAGGTAAAAGTGACATGGAGCAGGATCAGTGATGCAGATGGATACCGTGTTTATCGAAGGGTGCCCGGAGGAACTTGGATCAGATTAAAGACGATTGCAGGAAATTCTACTTCTTCGTATACGGATACCACCGTAGAGCCTGGAAAGAAATACAGCTATACCGTTCGCGCCTATAAAAAATCAGGTGCTGAGATTGTGATGGGAGAATTTGACTCAAATGGTTTGACTGTGATTACAGGACTCGATACACCGGTTCTGAAAAGTGCGACGTGTGTTTCTTATAATTCCATCAATGTGACATGGACTCCAGTGACAAATGCTATGGGATATCGCATTTACCGAAGAGAAACTTCTTCCACACTGTGGAGGCTGGTCGGGAGGATAACAAGACAGAGTTCGTCCTCTTTTGTGGATAAAACTGCGGTGACGGGAACACAGTATCACTATACTGTGCGCGCAACGTGCGCTTATGACGGTGTCTTGAAGGCGAGTGCATATCAGAGTCCTGGAGTGATTGGAAAGGCAGTGCTCGATGACACGGCGATTACTGCGATTGGAAATTCTGATAGTGGTATTAAGATGGTCTGGAACAAAGTGTCTGGAGCAACTGGATATACGATCTATAGGAGTACGTCATCGTCGACTGGATTTACAAAAGTGAAGACGATTCAGAGTGCTCAGACAACTTCATGGACGGATTCTGGAGTGACAGCTGGAAAAACTTATTATTATAAGCTGCGTGCATATCTCTATATCAATCAAAAATATGTATATAGTTCATTCACAACGGTAAGGCAGGTTGCCGTGCCAAACAATGCCACGGGAAGTTATGCTCAAGAGTATGAGAGATTACTCAGACAGTGTGAACAGAAGTTTTTATATAGCACCAATGATATTGTGCAGCTAAAGACAGAGGCGCAGCAAGAGTTTGCAATCTGGGAAGAGGAGATAGAAAAACTGAATCAGGCTGTAGAGAAACAGATTGGGGCGGCGCGCTATCTGTTATACGATTCTTCCTATCGCAGATGGATCGCAGATCGTGATGCAAAAGCGGCGCAGAGAGCAGCACAATATATGCAGGGAACAGAGCAATGGATCTATATCTATACTTTATCACAGATTGAGTCGACGAAAACACGATGTGAATGGATCATAAAGACTTATTTGAACTAATAGCTGAAATCTGAATGAATTGTGTTTTCAATTGGGGTCGTGCGCTTAGGATCCGCCATTCGAGAAAATTTATCTTTGACTCAGACGGTTGCTCGATGGCGGAAGCCAGCGCAGATCTCAAATTGGAAGGCAGGCAATCATCAGAGAAAAGTTCAAATAAGATATCATATACCTGACACAAAAAAATGATTTAAAAAAAATAAAAAAAGAGGTTGACAAATAAAAAGTGTTCTAGTATAATCATCATTGCACTGCGAAAGTGTTACATCGAAAAATGGAAAAAGAATTCAGGAGAAATACTCAAGAGGCTGAAGAGGCGCCCCTGCTAAGGGTGTAGGTCGTTTAACGCGGCGCGAGGGTTCAAATCCCTCTTTCTCCGCTTATTCCAAAAAAGATGAAAATAAAAAATAAAAAAACTCTTGACAATGACGAAAAGTTATGATAGACTTAAGAAGTTGCTGAGAAAGAGAAAAAAGAACTTGAAAAAAATAAATAAAAAAGTTCTTGACAAACACAAAACACTGTGATAGAATATAAAAGCTGTCACAGAGAACAGCAAAGAACATTGATAACTGAACAGTGAAACAACCTTGAAAATTCGAAAGAGTTAAAACAAGAACGTGTTAAAAAA
>JALEVQ010000059.1 GCA_022788205.1 Robinsoniella sp.
TTACATTCTAATATTTGAAATCCATTATCATCAGCTATTTTATTGAGTATCTCTATTAATCTATTCTCTATTTGTTCTGTGATTATTTTGTGTCTGTATTTAACACACCAAACAATATGATATTGTATTGAATATACATACACACGACCATGAGTTACTTCCATATATTATCACCTCAAGATTATGATAATATATATATGCTCAAAAATCCAGTATTTTCAACATATTAAGATGTATTTTGAATTAACATATGTATGTCAATTCATCCCATGACTAAAGTCACGGGTGTTCTTGACATATATTATAAAGTGTTAGGCAAAAGTCTTTGCCCCCCTGATACCTACGGATTTCTCCGCATTTCACGCTCACGAAATCCTATCTTATCTATGTTCTTCCAGCCATCTCATCGCTGTGTAGGCATAGACGGCGCTTCCCGATGCCAGTGCACTCTCGTCAAATTTTACCATCGGATGGTGCTGCGGATAAGCGTATCCTTTCTGTGGCTGTCCGGCTGCCAGGGCAAGCATGATGGATGGAACTTCCTGGCTTACATAGGCGAAGTCTTCTGAGCCTGCGGATTTTGAGGAACCGCCGCCCATGGCATTTAATTCTGCCACAGAAAATGCTTTTCCTGGTTCCAGCAACTCTTTTACATATTTCTCAGCGCAGATCGACAAGTCTTTATCGTTATTCAGCGTCGGACACCCGCTGGTAAACACCACTTCCGCCTCGGCACGGAAAGTCTGTGCGATTCCTTTTGCGACTTCAGTGAGACGATTCTTGATAAAATCGCGCACTTCCCCGTCAAAGGTGCGCAGGCTTCCTCCCATGACTACTTTGTCCGGAATCACATTCGGCGCTGTTCCGGCATTCATACTTCCGATCGTGAGAACTGCCTTGTCGTTGACCGCGATCTCTCTCGTGTTGATCTCCTGAAGCGCAATCAAGATATGTGCTGCCGCATTGAGCGGGTCAATCCCGGTGTTCGGCATCGATCCATGGCAGCCTTTTCCATACACTCTGATCTCAAACAAGTCTGCTGCCGGCGCACTGACACCCGGCGCAGAGACGATGACGGTTCCCGGCTCAAAAGGCATCCCTGCCATCACATGGATCATCAGCGCAGCATCCACATCCGGATTTTTCAGTAGCCCTGCCTCAATCATATCGTGGGAACCCTCGAAGATTTCTTCCGCCGGCTGAAACATCAGTTTGATCGTCCCCTCTATCTCATCTTCATGCTGTTTCAGAAGTCTCGCAGCTCCCAGCATCATCGCTGTGTGCATATCATGACCGCATGCGTGCATCTTTCCGTTTGTCGAGGCAAAATCAACGTCGGCTTCCTCCTGAATCGGCAGTGCATCCATATCGCCTCGGATCATGAAGACTTTTCCTTCTTTTTTTCCTCCGGCGATCGCGACAAGCCCCGCTTTTCCACATTCGACAGGTTCATATCCCATGTCTTCCAGTTCTTTTTTCACAAAAGCTTTTGTATCCTTCAGATCAAAGCCCGTCTCTGGATGTGTGTGCAGATACCTTCTCTCTGAAATAATGGTCTCATGAATCTGTGTCGCTTCCTGTAATAATTGTTTTGACGTCATACTTCCATCTCCTGTTCTCTCTGTCCGTCAATATCACCGTAAGAGCGCCCGATTGCGCTCTTGAATCATCTTCTGCAAATATTCTCTGATCCCTCTATGATTGTATCCAGTTTTTCAATATTTTAATATTTTAATTTTTTATCTTTTTTCTCTGTCACAAAATTTTCTTGGGCTTGAATCTCAGATAATCGGACGATACCAGCTCATATTCAATCCCGTTAACCTCCCCGAGGAAGCTGTCCTGAAAGCGCTCTTTTCCATGACAATGGGAATAAATCACTTTCTCTGCGCCGTACTTTTCTGCCATCTGCGTAAATCCACTCTCCATCTCCCCGATACTCGTGGGCGGATAATGCAGGAACATGATAAATTTCTGATATCCCGCCGTTGCTGCTAACCCAAACGAGAGTTCGAGTCTTTTCAATTCACGGTCACGTATTTTTTCAAAATGTTCCCAGGAATCTTTCCCCTCATAACAGTATCCCTTTGTGCCGACCAAGGCATAATCCTCATACGTATAAAAGTTGTTCTGCAAAAAACTCAGGCGCCCTTCAAACTTCTGATTTAATCGTTGCGTCTTCTTCGCATCCCAAAACATGTCGTGATTTCCTCGCAGCAAAATCTTGCGTCCAGGCAGACGCTCAATGTATTCAAAATCCATCGCAGCCTCTTCTAAATTTCTGCCCCAGGAATGATCTCCCGTGATCACCACTGTGTCCTCCGGCGCTATCACTTTCATCCAACGCTCTTTTATTTTCTCAGTATGATTTTTCCACTCGCCTCCGAAAACATCCATCGGCTTATCCACCGCGAGGGAAAGATGCAGGTCACCTATCGCGAATAGTCCCATCGTTATCTCCTCTCTCTCATGACAAACGATTCAAAATGTTGATAGTCAATTCATCCCTCTGTCCGCCAAAAAACTTCTCTAACACTTTGTTGAAGACAGGACAATTGGGAGCGGCGATGGAAAAGAGGGTCATCGAAGATTTCAGCTTCATATCATCCGGCCATTGAAAAATCTCCGCGGCATCACACGAGTCACACTCCAGCAGTGCGCTGGAAATCTCAATCAGCCTCTGACTCAAAATCGGATCTCTGAGATACTCCTCTGCCTCCTTTAGATCTGCGATGGCATAATACTGAGCTACCGAACTTTTGCCCAGACCGGCAATCTGCGGAAAAATGTACCACATCCAATGACTTTTTTTGCGCCCTTGTTTTATTTCACTCAGTGCAGTCTCATAATCATACTCCTGCGCCACATGAAATCTGTTTAAGTCACCCATTCTTCTCACCTCAATTTTTATACTTTTCACATGATACCAGGGCAAAAAGGATCATGGGACAACATATCTTTTCACCCCGATATCCTATCATAAGAATAGCACAACCCCAAAGTTTTCGCCATAGCAACTTCTGCCATGCTGAAGAAATTCATAATTATTTTCTATGTATTTTTTCTCCCTCCTCGCCACATTTTTTTCTCTTTTCCTCTTCTTTCATTACACTGATATCTTCTTTCTCTTTATCTTGTTTATCTTCTTTCTCTTCATCACATAACATCCCTTCATTCTTTGAGTCTCTCGGCGCAATCCGAAAATCCTTCGGGAAATATCCGGTATGTTTTTTAAATACTCTGCTGAAGTACCTGCTGTCTTTGTAGCCCACCTTTTCTGCGATCTGACTGATACTCAAAGAGAGATCCGGCAGCATTCTTCTTGCCTCTTCCACGCGTGTCTGCGTGACATAATCCACAAAATTTTGTCCGGTCTCTTTTTTAAAGCGAGCACACAGATAATTCGGCGTGACATATACCTGATTGGCAACCGTGCCTAGGGAAAGATCTTCCCCAATGTGCATATGAACATAATGTTTTACCTGCAGGATCAGCATAGAACAGTCTGTCACTGGAGATGCGGCAGTCCGCATTTTGCCGACCATCTGCGAAAGTGCCTGATTTACCTCTTCCCTGATAATCGGTTTCGGCAAAAAATCTTCCACTCCTAGTTGCATCGCTGTGCGCGCATAACGGAAAGATGGATAAGCGCTGATGATCAGAATGTGAATCTGCGGATTAAATTTATGAATCTCTTCTATCGCCTCCAAGCCAGACAAACCGGGCATACGAATATCCACAATGGCAATATCCATCTTCTCACGCTGCAAAATCTCCAGCAGCTCTCTCCCACTCTGTACACAGCCAGCAAGTTCCAGATTCAGCTCTGTCCAGTTAATGCAATGGCGCAGTATCGTCAGTGCCGGCTTCTCATCGTCCGCTATCACAACTCGAAATGGACGTATGGTTTGTGTCATAATCAGCTTCCCCCTTTCTCTGCTTTCTTACACGGAAATGTTAAAAGAAATGTCGTACGTCTATTTGGAACACTCGTAATCTTACATGTCAAATCCTGTTCAAAAAAAGCTTTCATTCTCTGGTAAACATTGTATAGCCCAATTCCCTGCGTATCATCATAATCCAGATCTGATTTCATCCGTTTTTCCAGTTCTTTTATCTTTTCTGGGCAGATTCCTGTCCCATTGTCACTCACTGCCAGGAGAATCTCTTCCTGTTCCGCCCAGATTTCTACTGAAATCACTCCTTTTTGCTCATATCCCCCGACTCCGTGAATCAATGCATTTTCCACTAAAGGCTGTATCACCATAGCAGGAATCATACATTGTTCACAGCTTTTATCTACTGTGATCGTATATTGAAAGCGCTCGCCAAAACGCTCCTTCTGCAGCAAGAAATAATCTCTGATATTTTTTATCTCCTGTGCAATCGTCACTGTTTTATCCTGATTACTCAGCGAATACCGCAGATAGCTTGCAAAAACATTCAGCGCGTTGACTGTGCGCTCTGCATTTTCTTCATACGCAAGGCTGATGCCGATATTCAGTGAGTTATAGAGGAAATGTGGGTTAAGACGTGACTGGAGCATCTGAAGATGAAGTTTCTGTATCTGCGCTTTTGATTTAATCTTCTCTAACTGCGCCATCCTCAGCCGCTTTTCGAGTTCTCCCTTTTCCTTCAAATCCTGAAATTGTCTCCGAATAATCCCTATCATCCTGCAAAATGCATCGGCAAGAATTTTGATCTCATCATTGTGAAAGACTGAGATATCGATATCTGGAAGTGCGTTCAGATCGTGAATACTCTCGGCATACGCTGCCAGCCCTCTCAGTGGTGCTGCAAGACGTACCATAAATTTTCTTGATCGAAAAAAGCACAAAATAAACAGTGTCAAAAAAATTCCGGCAACTAAAAATCCCTGGAGCTTGATATAATTTGTCACATTTTCTCTGGCATACGCGCGTTCCTTCTCCATAATATTTTCCAGGGCATCCTTGTTTGCAATGAGAGTATCCTTCCATATAGAAGTTTCTGTGTAAAGTTCTGCTGATTCCTTTGCTGTATATCCTGAGAGCACAGAAGTCACTTTTTTGACGCAATCCGTGTACGTTTCTGCCATATAGTAATAATTCATCATTATGTGATTTTCTGAAGCTTCCACAAGCTTCTGTGCCCACGAAAGCAATCTCTCATTTGCCTCATCACATGCCTTCTGTGTCTCAATCCCCGGTTCCGCCAGAAAATCTAACAGCGTCTCGTCTATCATAGGCACTGATTTGTAATAGTTCGTGTACGCATCATGCTGGTCAAAGATCTGGTTTACCCTTCCCAGAAAAAGCAGACTCAAAATGATAATTCCCAGGCAAAGCAAGACAGACATCAGAAAGGGAAACAACAGTACACGCGTCATCTGCTGATGCAAAGGGACAAATTTTTCATTCCCTTTTTTCTTTCCTATTATTTTTATCCTTTTCACTCTTCTTCCCTCCACAGTTCTCCAATGGTCTCCTTAGTCAGCAAATCGTATGTGATATACTGCACAAGCGGCTCGGAATCAGGCGAATATTCTGCCAAAAGCTGTATGCTCAGATATCCCACATTGTCAGATTCTTTTTGCGCAAATACGGCATCGATCTCCCCGTTTTCTATCGCCTCTGCGATGTCGCTGTCACAGTCAAATCCGACCAAATGTACTTTTCCAATCAATCCACGTTCTATCAGAAGGTTGAGTGCGCTGACAGTCGTCGTGGCATCCAGGCATAAAATCGTATTGATTTCCGGCGATTTCTCCATCATTTCCTCCAGCTTTGCGGAGATGATCACATTCCGAATTCCCAGATTTAGTTCTTGGTCAATAATCTCAAGCTGATCACTCTGAGATGCAATATTTTCAAAGCCCTGAAAACGCTCCATCAAGCCAGCCGTCGTATTGCGCGGTGAAAGGACACAGGCCCGGAGATTTTCTCCTGGGAATGTGTCCAGAAGGAACTCGGCTGCCTGCTCTCCCAGTGCCTCATTGTCGGGTCCCACATAAATACTGCGCTCTACTTGTGGCAAATCACTGTCGATGAGAACAAGTAAAATTCCCTCATCGATCAACTTCTGATAATATGGCAGATATTCTTTCTCTGATTTTCCGATTGTAATCAAGGCATCGACCTGCATGGCAATCGCTGACAGTACTTCTGTATCCAATTTAAAAGAATGTGCGTCTTTTTCAAACACAGAGACTTCTATCCACGGAAACATTTTGGCGGCTTGTTTCATCCCATAGACACTGTCCATGTGGGAACGGTTTGCCACACCAGAGGGCACAAAATACAGCACTCTCAGCATATTTTCCTTCTCCTCTGCAAAGCTCTGTGATGGAAAAAAATTCAGATTTATAAAGACAAACAAGAGAAAAAGACATGATTTTTTGAATCTATTTTTCAATTTCAACGCCTCCGTTATCGTTTTCATTATTGTAACACAGCCCACCCAAAAATAGATTATTATTTTATCTTTTAGTGCGAAAAAATTCTCCACTTTCTCCTAAAATATTGACGCTCCTGACATTTATTGCTAAGATCCAGAACATAAGCATGCTTTATCAATGAAAGAAATGGAGGATACCATCATGAAAAAACGAATGGTTCTGCTTTGCAGTGCATTGGCACTGTGCGGATGCTGCTCTGCTATATATGCTGAGGAGGCAACTGCTCCTTCTTTAAGTGTAGAGAGCAATATTTACGGAAGTGCTTTTACCCATGGAAAAACTGGTCTCGTTGTCTATGCTACCAACACTCAGGTAGAATATGCAGAAGATTCACAGGCTATTTTTACCTTGGTACTTCCAGATGGAAGCCCTGTGGATGACAGCTTGATTGACTGCAGCAACGCATCTGTTACCTTGACAGACGGAGACGGCTATTATACAGGCGAATATGCTTTCCACAAGACAGCTTTGGACGGGAAATGGGAGAATGGTCAATATGTCTACCGACTCGATGCCGGAGATCTCGTCATGAATCTTGACACCTATCCTTACCCAGATCTGGAAAGTGTCCGCGAAATGAGCAGCCTCGGCGGGGACGGCAGCGGAAACTATTATCTGAATCTGACCGTATCCGGAATTGTATATGACGGTGTGCCGGTAGAAGATCAGACTTTCCGCATTCACATTTTCATTTTCGGCCGTGATTATCGTGGAGATGCAAACACCCTTTACGGCGAAGAAGGAACACCTGCGATCGAAGCTGAATTTGCCCGCTTAGACACAAAGACGGATGCTCTGCCAGATGCCTCCTCTCTCCCTGCATGGACATGGATTGGAGAAGGCGACAAGCCGATTCTTTGTGATCATCTTGCCGATGATTTCTATATCACATGGCCGTCCGGATCAGATGCCTCTGCCATCACTTCCTCTGATGTGCGCGTGACACTTTACAGCCAGTACGGCGATGCGCTCGCCCTGACAGGTGAAGAAGATTTCCAGGTACAATCTTCCGAGGATGAAACTCAGATCGCACTGATCTATCAGAACTGGCCATTTATGCCAGTATATAACACAATGACCATTGAAGTCGATGGTCCGGATGGCAGCATTGCCCAGTCCTACGACATCGGCAGTGTCTACGCCTATGAAGCACAGCAGGGCGGCAGCGGTTCTGTGAGCATCTATAGTTTCTATGGTCTGGCAAACTTAACCTCCTGGGATCAGATCATGTCCCCTGCGATCTGTGTTCTGAGCATCACAGATGAAAATGGACAGACTTTGTACTACGCCGAAGACGAGAACGGAGTAGGCTACACTACAGATGACATCACAAAAGCAATGCAATTTGATGCATCCGGTGAGGAAGACCGCAACCAGAAGCTTGCCGTAAACAGTGTATTTATCTCAAAACTGAATGGTCAGACAGAAGATAAAGTTGTGGGAGATGAGACGATCACCTTCACTAAGACAACCCCTGGCAAAGATTCTGGAATCGATGCAGGCGGCGGACTGCTCAGCCCACTCAACTGTGATCCTTCCTTGGAACCAGCACCTGGCTATGTCATCCCTTGGGGAACAGAAAACTGGATCACCAACGAAAAATGGTCATGGCAGGCAAATGTCAACGAAGGCTGGGAAGGTCTTGTCGTCACTCCATTTGTCGGACATTATAAATGGGAGGCAGAAGCAAGCTCCCAGGTACAATTCCAGGCAAGCTTCCACGATGAGGAAGTCAAAGTCGACTGGGTCATCGCCAGCAATGTAGACGAAGGCACAAGCATCTCCGAGGACGGTCTTCTGACCATCGCTCCAGATGAAAGTCATGCAACCTTCTCTATTCGTGCAATTGCAGAGGATGGAACTTTAGGCGCAGTAAATATCACCGTCAAAAAATAAAGGTCCATGATACCAAAAACCCCGGCAAGATTTTCATAATCCTGCCGGGATTTCTTTTCTCTCCATTTTATTTGCGCGCTCTCTTTTCCATCATTCCACTATATCAAAGCATTGACAATATTCAATGGCGTTTTTCCCTCTTCCAAATCCTGGATCGCCTTCCATATCATTGCATATCCTCTCCGGAAGCTTGAAGCTGTGATTCCCCCGATATGAGGGCTGAACAGGATCTTATCCTGAATTTCTTGTTCCTGTGTCAGCAAAAGATTATCCTTCTGAACCGGCTCAAATTCAAGCGTATCAAGCCCTGCCATCGCCAGTTTTCCACTCTTCAGCGCACGGACAATCGCTGCCGAATCTGCCACTTCCCCGCGCGCTGTATTGATAAAATAAGAGCCATCCTGCATTTTCGAGAAGAATGCATCATCTGCCATGTGAAATGTCTGCTCTGTCACCGGGACATGCATGCTGATTATATTACAGGACGATAAGAGTTCATCCAGCGGAAGATACGATGCGCCGTATTCTCTCTCACTTTCTTTTGACTCCCGCGTTCTTTTATAGTAATAGACCTCCGCTTGAAACGCATTCAATAGCTTCGCCAAACTTTTTGCGATATCTCCAAATCCTACCAGACCCACTTTACAGTCAGCCAATTCCATCAGATTTCCATTTTTCATATAACTTTCTTTTTTGCGAATCTGCTCTCCCTCATACACTGCTCTGTCACCGTTTTTCACATCGCGCAGAACCCCCAGCATCAGCATCACCGCCTGTTCCGCCACTGCGGAAGCATTCATCCCACGGCAATTGCACACATAGACATGATTTCTGTCTGCCGCCTCCAGATCAATCCCATTATATCCCACTCCTTCTGAGTGGATCATCCGCAAGTTTGGCATCCCATCGATCAGCTCTGCCGGTATCCTGGCGATTGCATCTGCCACAATCACCTGTGCATCCTTCGCCTCTTTCAAATATTTCTCTGGCTCCAGCCCCATCGGCAGATCCACCAGATGAATCTTCTCTAAAAATTTTTTATCTGCAGCGTACCTCTCCATATTGCCTGCTTTTCCGATATGTAATACCTTCTGTCCCATGCCTTCCGTTCCTCCTGCTATTTTTGACTCCAAATATTCTTTCTATTTTCTTTTCTCTCTGACCAGATCATAGCTCTCTGCAACCATCCGCCTGATCTCCTCATCCGGTATTGTACCATCCAGACGAATCGAATTCCAGTGTTCTTTATTCTGATGATAGCCCGGCATCACAGACGGATAAGTCTGCCTCCATAAATCACGCCATTCAGGGTCTACCTTTACATTCACCCACATGTAACCATTCCGCTCATAAGTCCACGCAAATGCCTTTTTATTTTTCCGATATCGCAGCAGAATCCAGTTGTCATCGTGAAATGGAGCATCTACATACACATCCGGAAGCGTCAATCCAAAATCCAAGATTTCCTTTCTCTCCCTCACACGAAACACCTCCCTATTCATTCGTTTTTTTATCCTATCTCTCTTACCCAACAGAGTTTCTTATGCCAAATAGGTATCTCAAAATCGATTTCTTTCTATCATATTTACCAGCTTCCGCCTCCTCCTCCAGCTCCTCCGCCTCCTGAATATCCTGAAAGACCGGAATCTGTGCCGCTCGATCCGGATGACGTCTCTGTCATCGTGTGACCTGCTTCTGCAATCGAATTCATTCCTTGTCTTAACTTCTCGTTGCCATCGCGTAAGGCAATACATCGTAGTAATATTCCGGATTTTCTTCTAAAATTTTCTGAAGCTGTGGCATTTTTCCATTCTGGATAAATTCCCGGAATCCCAGGAGCCGTCCTAACATCTTTTTGCGGTACGATGTCGAATGGATCAGATTTCCACACAAAAAACAAGCTATCATTGCCAGCACAAATCCAATTGCCAGCACCCATGACGGGAAAGTGCAGTCTCTGCCCATACACATTGCCGTACTGATCCACGCCAATCCCGTCAAAACCGCCAGCCCGATCCAATGCGGCATTTTTTCTTTCCAATTTTCCTTATCGTTCCTTCCATTCTTTGTTTTTTGATACCGCAAAACCCAGGATATACCCATAAAGATCGCCCCAAAAATTCCAAAAATCGCATTTTCCCAGGCGATCGCTTCACTGGAATCTGCCACAGCCAATCCAAAAGTCACACAGATCAATACCATAAAAATTACTGGTATACCTTTCCAACAATAAAGCGCTTTTTTCCCGGTAAATTCGTTTTTCAGCTCTGTCCTTGCCCTATAAAGCTTCTGTGCAAAATCTTTTGGGAGATTCTTAGAATACACTTCATTTTTCCCGTTCGAAAAGAGTGCATTGTACAATCCCCTCTCATACGCTTTTGCCTTCTCCGGAAGCTCCGTCTTCCTGCAGATCCAGATACCGTACTTTTCGCTCTTTTCTTTTTTCTTTGTACTCTTACCCTCCCTGATAGAGATATACCCTTTCTGTGCCCAAAAAGGAATCAGCGAGATCAGATGTGCACCTGTGATCGTTCCATCGACGATGACCCCTGCTTCTGCACTGTTGAGATCCCCGGGCGGATAACACTCCAGCGTCCGAATCACCTTTTTATCTTTCAGAAAGAGCTCCATAAAAATACAAAGGACCGAGAAAAACAGACTCAGCCCCATCATACTCTATGCAAGCCGCGTGGACACCTCTGCGGCACCCTCGATATAACCCTGAGGGAGATTGGTAAACAACGTGATCGCCTGGTGCGGCTCAATATGATCCGCTTCCCCGGAAATCTCCTTTTTATTTACCTCGTATGTCACATTCAATACATTTTTTGTCTCCCCCTCCGGTCCGCTGTAAACCTGAAATTCCTCGACAGCGCTCTGAGGCAGTGCTTTTTCAAACGTCATATGAAAAGAAAAGTTTTCAATCTCCGTATCCCACTCTGTTCCCAGAATCGAATAATAAATAAAGTCACTGTACTCTACTCTGTCATCTGGCATAATATAAGTATACGATATCGTGTATGTCTGATCTCCATCGACCATTGTATCCTCCGACCCTATTCGAATGCTCTCGACATCGCCATACACCGTTCTTTTATATTCCCCCCATCGACTTCCACATTTTTTATCTGATTTTTATACTCAAACATCGTGGGCTCGCTTCCATCCTGCTGTTCCGAAACATCCCTCCGCACACGTATTTCTGTAGGGATATCTCTATAGATCCCGTGACGCTCCTCCGTAAAAAACACCTCAATCTGCTCCGTCACATCCACTGTATTATCGGAGTGCAACACTGCCTCTATCTCATAATTCTTGACCGTATATCCACCTTCATCCGCACAGACACCACAGGCAGGTAACAGAAACAGAACAATGGCAGTGCACAGAGACACCCCTACCTTTCTTAACTCTTTGAACCTTTCCATAGCTTCTCCTCACTCTTTCAAAATGAGGCTGAATGCGATCACGATTCAGCCTCGTTTTTCCTTTCAATTATCCATATCTTTTATAATCTTCCCTTTCAGCATCCGCCTTTGAGGGATGTATCGTTCCTCTTGGATGCTTAGCAGGTGCGTAGACAGAAGATATCTTTAAAGGAGTTCTTCCGATATTGATTATATTATGCCAGGTTCCCGCGGGCACAAAAACCGCATCTCCTGTACACATATTTGCGTGAAAATTCGATTGTTTTTCGCATAACCCCATCTCTACTACTGCCCTGCCTTGCTCCACTCTGATCAGTTGATCTGTATCCTCATGCACTTCCAGACCAATCTCTCCGCACGGCGGAATGCACATAAGTGTCATCTGCATATGACACCCTGTCCAAATAGCCGTACGAAAATTCGGATTTTTCGCCGCCATCTCTTCGATGTTTGTCACATATGGATTTGGACCGTTATCTGTTTTGCCTGCACACTGACCACAGCTCACCAGAAATCTCCTTTTCCTTTTTCTACATCATATGTATTGCATAGAATCTTGTGCATCACATACAGGCTCTATCTGCCATTACTCTCAGTCTTTCCCTGAAAATCCTCTCTCGACAATATTTGCCCAGGCTTCCTCATCAAACTTTCTGTCTTTATAATAGAATTTGCGGTCATCCTCCGTAATCTTGCGGAGTACTCTGCATGGATTTCCCGCTGCGATCGACCAGTCCGGAATATCCTTTGTCACAACGCTTCCCGCGCCAATCACCACATTGTTGCCAATATGTACGCCTGGGCAGATCACCGTGTTACCCCCAATCCAGCAATTGTCTCCGATCGTCACGCTAATTCCATATTCATAGGCACTGTTTCTGGAATCCGGGTGAACCGGGTGTCCTGCAGTATAGATCGCCACATTCGGAGCTATCTGACAATTATCTCCAATAATCACTTTCGCCACATCGAGAATCGTGCAGTTATAGTTTGCGTAAAAGTTTTTTCCCACCTCGATATTAAAGCCATAGTCGCAGTAAAATGGCGGATTGATAAAAGCATCCTCTGATTTTCCCAGCAATTCCTTCACAATTTTTTTGATTGTCTCAAAATCAGAACGATCAACCGTGTTTAATTTCTGTGTCAGTCTCCTTGCAGGTTTTTGCTGTTCAAAAATCGCATCATCCGAAATATACGGCATTTCTCTGTCTCTTCTCTCAATATTATTCATCTGTGTCACCAAGCGCCACACATCTACTGTCTTGTCACAGTAAAAAAGCGCCTTCCCCTTTCCATTCAGATTGTCCGTTAATGTGCTTTTTCCGTTCTAATTATAATACCTTATACCAATCAAATCTAGCACAATTGTATTGATATTTTTTGTTTTTTCGACCACAGAGCACAAAATTTAATCGTCTCGATTTTCTTTCCCAATAGATTTTCTCTTCTCAAAGATGGTATAATGGTTTAAGTTCATGAACAGATTGGAGAATTTTCTACGTCAGAGCAAAGCGAAGATATCAGGCAACTTGCAGCTGAGTTCGAAAGTTGCCGTAAAATACTACAGGCGCTTGGCGATGAAAACCGTCAACACCTTATGCTCGAAATGATGCGGATGGAAGAATGTTCCGGTGTCCGTGTCGGAAAGATCACGCAAAAGACACATCTTTCCCGCCCTGCAGTGTCTCATCACATTCAGATACTGAAAGATGCCGGTATCGTAAAAATGCGCCGGGAAGGCACGAAAAATTATTATTATTTGGATGCCGATATGAATTTTTCAAGGTACTATAGGAATAGGGGCAAATTTATTTATGGTTTTGACCCCAATATCAATATTATATCAACGAAAACCGGTCGTTGCAGGAAATACAGTTTTCTGCAACGACCGATTTTATGTTGTATGAGAATCAGAATGCTAAGATCAGCCCCCAAAAAAGGATTTATCACTTTAAATTAAAAAGTCAATATACGAAATGCACAAAAATTACAGAAAAAAATAGCACGTATAGGTGTGCACTATAGAAAAAACACAAAATATGTCAACAAATGTTGAAAAAAAGGAAGGGTTAGGGTATAATACAAAAGTATGGAAACGGAAAAATTCTGAGTAAACCAAATCGTCGCCGTGTCGCGTTTGGAAGATTCAGATGATATATGTGTATGAGAATCTGTCTGATTGAAGATGGAGTGGCGAAGCACGTCCATTTTTGGTTGGCAAGGTTCTTTTTTTTCCTAATCCATGCAACAAACGATGACATAAACATGAGTAAGGTGAAAAAGAATGTGGTACGTTGTACAGGTCAGTACAGGTGCAGAAGAACGAATTCGTTTACAATGCGAAAAGAAGATAGACAAA
>JALEVQ010000086.1 GCA_022788205.1 Robinsoniella sp.
CTTTTTATTCGGATAAATCCTATACTTATAAGCCTTTTCCACTGACCTCACCTCACTTTCTTTTCTGATTTTGAATATATTTTCTAATTTGTTCTTCTGTGTTTTCTGAAACAGTTGCCACAAAATAACTCGGATTCCACAAATGTTTACCCCATAGTTTCTTTTTTCTTTCATCAAAGGCTTTCTCCTGCACAATCTTCCGAAGTTTTCTGTCATCCATGTTTCCCCCCACAGCTTCTGTCAGAACCGCCGCTATCACGTTATAGTAAGTGCCATATCTCTCATGAAATATCATCTTCACAATCCGCCCCCGCATTCGCATATCGTCCCGCTTCTTCTTCTGTGCTCATATCCTGTATCCTATAGAGGTCATACATTGCATTCATGTCATTTAAGAATCTCTCTTCCTCGTTTGTATTACTGCACCTGAATGCTGTAATTCTCCCCATAAACGTACGAATCCACGGCATCATTTCCTTCACACTGTAAACATCCGCAGAGAATCCCCATGTATCCTCATCGATTTGCCTTACCTCACCGCACCGCTTTTCTCGCCTCAGGCGCTGCACAACATGCTCCTCGTATGGGGCTATCGTGATCTCAAATTCTACATGTTCAAGTTTTTCGTTGCCCCACGCGACACCCCACAGATGGCATGTAAACACATTCATCTCGTCACACAGACTATCCCAATCTTTCGCTTCTTCTCCGACAGATGCATAAAGAATATGATCCAGACGATAGAGCTTAAACTGACCACAATTTGCATTCCAAGCCAGCAGATACTGTCGTCCATACTGCGATCCAGCATATGGGCATCGAACTCTTCCAGATAGTTTACTTCAAGATCATCGATCACTTCTCTGATAGTAAGACCTTCCTCCTCCGGCAAAAGGTCCAGTACATAAAAATGCAGCATCACATCATTGTCCGTGAAGCTCTTTGCCTTGAATGCTTTATAAAGAGGATTCTGTAAAATCATACGGCTATCCACAGACAGGTACATGCGTTTGCCATCTGCATCCTGGGCAAACCGCATATAGTCGCCAAGCCAGCTTTCCACACGCCTGCGCTCATTATCGTAGCTGCGTGCACTCTTGGCATCCATATCCATGCGATGCTTGAATCCGTATACATAGAACTCCCGCAAATATCCTCTGATCTTTGCAAATGATTTAATCAGTTCATAATATGCCATCGATTTTTCACCTCACCTTTTCACCCTGGTATCATTATACATTTTTATAGGTCAGATGTGAATTTATTTGTCTGAAAAACAAAAAAAAGCTCGAACCCCCTTTATTTTAAAAGGTTTTTCGAACTTTCATCAAATAGCGGAAGGGAGATTTGAACTCTCGACACCACGGGTATGAACCGTGTGCTCTAGCCAACTGAGCTATTCCGCCACACAAGTTAGAATTATACCCGAATTTATTTTTTTTGTCAAGTATTATTTTTCTGCATATTTCGTTTGCCTAAAAAAACATCAGCCCCATTGCGAAAAACTTTTCATTTTACCGCAATGGAGCTGTATATTGTTCAAAACAAATATTTTTACGGAAAAAGATTTTTCCAGGTTATTCCTGGCACAATTCTTTACCGCATCAATTTTCCTCTTCAAAAATAATTTCGTCTTTTGGCACAAGCCCTAATTTTTCAATGGCGATTTTTTCTATGTACTCATCCGTTGTGATTTTTTCTCTCAACTCTTCGATCTCTTCGGCACGCTCGCTTTCCCGCTCGCTCATCGCCTCCAGTTCCTGTTCTGTCTCTTGATAACCGCGGTTGATCTGCTGCTCTTTTCTTGTCTGAGCCAGCATAATCACGTTCAGAATCAATGCAACCGTAAGAATTCCGATGACGCTCAGGCGATTTCTTATGACGATTTTTTTTCTTTTCTTTTTTGTTTTTCCTGCCATCTCGTTCCTTCTTTCGCTTTTTCTCCATCCTTCGTTTTTTTTCTATTGTAGCGTTTTTTACCTGTTTTAGCAATAATTTCATACGCAAAAATGGTCTTGCCAAAATCAAAAAAATTCTTTTTATCATCCTGCAAAAATGCATGAAAAAAAAAGTCATCACTCTCACAAAAATTTTGCTGATTGTCTCGTGATAGAAAAAGGCGCCTAAAAACATCCCGACGAAAGAAAATCCCCGAATCATTCCATCGTTGCTGCGAAACATCAGGTAACAGACCGCAATCCCGGTCAAGATCCAATAGCAGAAGTCCTCAAGATTGATCACATGGATGCTGTGAGGAATCACTTTTCGAAACACGACAAGCACATCATAGAAAAGCCAGATTGCTCCCCCTGCCGCCACCGACTGCAGGAACAGCATTGTCTCCAGACTGATCATCCGGCTGACTGCCATTTATTTAAACAGCCTCCCAATCAGAGATTCTCCCTGCTTGCGGTGCCCGCCTTCTGAGTAGGTCAGACTGTCCACCATGCCCTCGATGTCTACTTCCCCTTTTTCCAGAGTCAGACGGTTCACATGAAGATCTTTTCCCTTGATCATCAACATTCCCATCTCTGTCTCCAAGACAATCTCTGTCACATCAAATGATACCACATCTGAGACACCCGTAATCATCCCAAACTGCCTGTTTGCCAGAGAAATCCGGTGGTTTTGCACGCTCTGCTTCTCTTCCATGTTTTCCTCCTGCTGCCATTCTTACTGTAATCTATGCTTGCCGGATATCATTTATGCTTTCCTTGCCAAAAGAAGAACACCAGTGCGCACTGCTGCAGCACTGGCATCTAGTGTCTAGAGATAGCGGTATAATTCTTTTGCATCATCTTTTTTTACTGTTTCCTGAACATCGAGCACTTCCACACGAACTGCTTTTGTTCCAAACTGAATCTCAATGATATCTCCCTCTTTGACATTCGCGGATGCCTTTGCCGGCTTATCATTGATCAGCACTCTCCCCGCATCACACGCCTCATTTGCCACGGTGCGCCTCTTGATTAAGCGGGATCCTTTTAAATATTTGTCCAGTCTCATATCCATATCCTCGATAGGTCATAATAAAAAGGCTGCCGCGATGCGCAGCAGCCCCTTATATCTTCTCTGTTTTCTTACTCGTTGATCATGTCTTTTAAAGCTTTTCCTGCTTTAAATTTTGGAGCTTTTGATGCCGCAATCGTCATGGTTTCTCCAGTCTGTGGATTTCTTCCTTCTCTTGCTGCTCTCTCTGACACTTCAAATGTTCCGAATCCTACTAACTGTACTTTTTCACCTTTTTTCAGCTCTTCAGCAACTACATCTGTGAATGCCTTTAAAACTTTTTCTGTATCCTTTTTTGTCAATTCTGTTTTGCTGGCAACTGCTGCGATTAATTCTGTTTTGTTCATGGATTATTTCCTCCTCTTATTTCTCTTAGTCATACCTGAATCCCTCCAGGATTTGTTCCTGTGAGTCAAAGCAATGGCAGCTATCTGCTGCTTGCCGACTGCTGTCTTGATCATGCTGACAACATTCGTCAACTTTTGAGCTTCCGATACTCTTGAGGTTCTGAAACTCTTACGTCTATTTATAACCTCTTCCATATTGTTTGTCAAGGAAATTTGCAAATTTCTGACATGCTTTTTTGTTTCCATATCACAGATTTTCTTTTTCCATTTCACTTTTCAGATAATCTATCATTTCACTATGTGCCCTGTGCACTGCTTTCTTCTGTGCCTCAAAAAAGTCTTCACTCTTTCTGGATTTCTCCTGACGCTTAATCTCCTGCCATCCCGGGTTGATCCCCTTATTTTCTTCCGTCTGGAATACATGTGGATGACGCCTGATCATTTTCTGGCTGATTGCCTCTATCACATCATCAAATGTAAAAAGACCTTCCTCCTGTGCGATCTGACTGTTCAGGACAAGCAGCAAAAGCAGATCTCCTAACTCTTCACACAGGTTTTCCGCATCTTTTGATTCTTCATACAAATCAATCGCTGCCAGAACTTCCGCTGTCTCATTAATGATACAGGGCTTCAGACTCTGATGAGTCTGAGCCCTGTCCCACGGACACCCTTCTTCACTTCTCAGTTTCGATACGATGTCGCGAAATTTTTGCATTTTATCTTCACTTTGCATGTCCATTTTAGAGCATTGCATTGATCATTTCCAGAACTTTCTCTCCCAGAGCTGCTGACTTCTGATCCGCATCTTCCAGAGAAGTTCCTTTTACTCCATAGTAGAATTTTACCTTCGGCTCTGTTCCGGATGGTCTCACACACAGCCATGCATCATCTGTCAGATCATAGTAAAGTACGTTGGAGTTCGGCAGACCAGTCGGGGTCACTTCACCTGTCTCCAGATTCTTGATGGTATCTTTCTTGTAATCTCTTGCAGAGAGTACTTTGTAGTCACCGATCTGTGTCGGAGGATCGTTTCTGAGTGTCTCAAGGATCGCCTGAATCTTTGCAAGACCTTCGATGCCCTTCAGAGTGATCGATTTGATATCGTCTTTGTAATATCCATATTTCTCATACATATCGATCATCGCATCCCACAGTGTCTTGCCCTGTGTCTTGTAGTAAGCTGCCGCCTCAGCAAGTGCCATCGTGGCAACGATTGCGTCTTTATCTCTCGCATGTGTTCCGATCAGGCACCCATAGCTCTCCTCAAATCCAAACAGATAGGTTCCCTTGCCGCTCTGCTCAAATCCTAAAATCTGCTGTCCGATGAATTTGAATCCTGTCAAAACTTCGATCAGCTTAACGCCATATGCTTTTGCGATCGCATCTGCCATGTTTGTGGTAACGATCGTCTTGATCATAGCTCCGTCCTCTGGAAGTCCTTTCAGAGCTTTTCTCTGTCCGATCTCATAATCTGCGAGGAGACATCCAGACATATTTCCTGTCAAAGAGATGTACTCTCCACTCTTTGTGTCTTTTACATACACGCCAAGACGGTCTGCATCAGGGTCTGTGGCAAGCACCAGATCTGCATCGATCTCTTTTGCCAGTTTCAGTCCCAGAGCAAATGCCTCTTTCGCTTCTGGGTTTGGATAGCTGACGGTCGGGAATTCTCCATCCGGCAGTTCCTGCTCTTTCACAACATAGACATTCTCAAATCCCAGCTCTTTGAGTACTCTTCTTGCCGGAATATTTCCTGTTCCGTGAAGAGGGCTGTAGACAATCTTGATGTCTTTCTGTGCTTCCTTGATGGAATCCCAGTGAAGTACCTGACTCTTCAGCTCTTCGATGTACGGGTCATCGATATTTTTTCCGATCACTTCATACAGCCCTGCAGCCTTTGCTGCTTCCTTGTCCATCGTCTTCACAGTAGCATAGTCCGTCACATTTTTCACTTCTGCCATGATTCCGGTGTCATGAGGAGGTGTAATCTGTGCGCCGTCTTCCCAGTATACTTTATATCCGTTGTACTCTGGCGGGTTATGGCTTGCTGTGATGTTGATTCCGGCAATACAGCCTAATTTTCTGACTGCATAGGACAATTCTGGTGTCGGTCTCAGAGACTCAAATACATATGCCTTGATTCCATTTGCTGCAAGACAAAGAGCTGCCTCATCTGCAAATTCCGGAGACATTCTTCTTGAGTCGTAAGCGATGGCAACGCCTTTTCCCTGCTGTCCCACTTTTGCGATATAGTTGGCAAGACCTTGTGTCGCTTTTCTCACTGTGTAGACATTCATTCTGTTGGTTCCTGCTCCGATGACACCGCGCAGACCAGCAGTACCAAATTCCAGATCTGCATAGAAACGTTCTTTGATTTCGTTCTCATCATCTGCGATGCCTCTTAATTCTTCTTTCGTTGCTTCATCAAAATATGGGTTTTCCAGCCATTCCTGATAAATATTCTTGTAGTCCATGTTACTACCTCCCGATGTATTTTTTACATATTTTAATTATATAATAACTTTTTGTAAAATGGAATATTTATTGCAATAATTTCATAAATGTTTTTCTCTTTTCCTGCTGGCGGATCAGCAGTTCCATCTTTTCTGTGTTCTTGTCAGGAATCCAAGCTTTGTTTGTATTGTAATAGCAGTTCACCAGCTTAAAAAATTTTTCCGGATACGCCATCTGAAGTCTCAAGTATTGTCTCTCGTCCTCTGGAATTGGTCGGATTTTGTCATATGTCTCGATCATGTTCATCCCAATTCTCACATTCCAGTTTTGTTTTTCCATGATCTTGCGCAAAAACTGATAAAGATCGCTGATCGCCACACCATAGCAGCATTTATAAAAATTTGTGGTGGCAATCATATGTCTGTTCAAGATTACATTGTGCTGATTATACTCCCCGTGACAAAGCTGACCGCGCCGGATGCTCTCCTCCAGACATTGCCTGCTGCACATCTTCTCTGCGCACTCTGCCGCCTCCTTGGCTTGTTCAAAAAACATAGAAAAGCTGTTTAGAAAGCTCTCCTCAAAAGCATTTTTCTTTCTCCTCCTGCGCGCAAAGCCGTAGATTTTCTTCAACTGCTGGTTATGTTTTCTCATTTCTTCTTCCAAAGGTTCCTGGGCATACCGAAGGGATTCTTCCTCAGGGATATAACAGAGAATCTTATGAAGCTTTGCCAGATTCTGAACTGCCTCCAAAATGTCCTCTTCACTCTTTGTGTCACATTCTCTCCCCTCGAACCAATCTTTCACCACATAGCGGATTTCTTCCCTGTCCTGTGCAAACAACGCCCCTTCTCTCGTCTCCATCACAAGATCCACATAGGGATACCCCTCCTCTTTGAGATGTGCAAGAACCTGATTCTGAAACTCCAGTTTTTTTGGTGCCCCTAAAAACTCTGTCACAATCTTAAGTCCCCTGTCTGTCTCACAGATCCATGAATTTCTTCCTCTTCTGGTACTATATACTGTCAAATCATACTGCTCTAAGATTTTTAACCCCTTCTCGTTCACTCGAATTCCCCCTGTTTGCTGTTCCCTCTATCTTATGTCATCGAAAAACAGAATATAACAGGTATTCTTTTGTATTATGTTCCGGATGTTCAAGAACATCAAACAGCATTTTTGTGAGTCTTTCCCCTACTTCCTTCCCTGGTTTCATGCCTGCATCAAGCAAGTCTCTTCCTGTGACGGCGAGCATTCTCAGGGAAAGGCAATCCCCATCCTTTATAATCTCTTCATAAAGCTTCTCAATCTGTCTGAGCTTCTCCTGTGCACTCTCCTGACACAGCACTGCCTTCTCCCCTGTGCTCTGACCAGCTGCCATGAACTCTTTGCCGCTCTCTTTCGCTTCCAGTTCTGCCCTCCAGAGCATCAAAAGTGCCGGGAATCGCTCCTCACCCACTTCATAGATTGCTTTTCGAATCGCCGTTTTTTCCGGCTCTACTCGCAAATCATGGAAGCGTACTAGCGTCACGGTCTTTTCTATGGTATCATTGTCAAATTTCAGCCGCCGCAAAACTTCCAGTGTCCTCTGCGCACTCTTCTCCGCATTCTCACCAAGAATCCACAGGATCGCCGCAAGGCGGATACTCTTCTCCGGAGGACAAAAACATGCCACGTTGAAAAACCATCTGCCGTCTTCCCTTTTTTCCTCTGTATCAGATAATGCCTTTCCTTCTTTGAGGCTCAGAATTCTTCTTCTCTCTAATGCCTCATCAAATTCCGGCATCACCACGCTTGTGATACCCAGTTCTGCGACATCACGCATCATCTGAGGATTTGGTGAAAGCAACAATTTGACAAGTTCTGTCTGGATTCTCTCCGCGCTGATTGCGCGAAGTGTCGGCGCAAGCTCTCTGACTGCTTCTTTCGTCTTTTCCTCGACACAAAAGCCCAACTGTGCAGAAAAGCGGACAGCCCTCAAAATCCGAAGCGCATCTTCGCCAAATCGCTCTCTGGGATCTCCCACACATCGGATCTTCTTTTCCTGCAAGTCTTTGACGCCATCAAATTCATCGACAAGACCATCCGTCTCATTGTATGCCATTGCATTGATCGTGAAATCCCTGCGTTTCAGATCTTCGATCAAATTTGCCGTAAACGCTACTTCCTTGGGATGACGGCTGTCTTCGTACTCTCCGTCGATGCGGTATGTTGTCACCTCGAATCCTTCATGGTCGATCATAACAGTCACTGTCCCATGCTGGATGCCTGTATCGATTGTTCTCTCAAACAGACTCTTCGTCTCGAGCGGCTTCGCCGATGTCGTGATGTCCCAGTCATGTGGAATCCTGCCAAGCAGCGCATCTCTGACACATCCACCTACTGCATACCCCTCATATCCCCCCTGCCGTAATCTGTCCAAAATGACTCTCACCTTTTGCGGAAGCTCAATCGTGATCTCCATATCTTACACCTTCTTTCTTCTATTCCTACTCTTACTTTAAAACGAAACGGATATGACGCCTGACGGCGTCACCACCAATCATAAAAGTCCACCGGATTGCTCCGTGCCTAAGGCACTCTCGCAATCCTATTGTAACTGAAACAAACCAGAATGTAAACCATCATGCACCATAGTCATTGCATCACGACTCCCCAAAACCGATATTTCCAGTCTCTTCTCCACTTGACTTTTTGACAAATTTTGCGTCGATTTTTCAGCAATTTTATAGTACCTCTAAGGCACAAAATCTCTTGACAATCGTTCATGCAGAAGATATAATGATCATGCAACAAGATTTATTGGATGTTAGATAATTCACTAGTTATTAGAAATTATATGGACACTTCCTTAAACCTATGTAATTTCTAATAACTGGTGAATTTTTTATCATCAGTCTTATTATTTGAATGGAGGTACCACAATGAACAAAGGTACAGTAAAATGGTTTAGCGCAGAAAAAGGATACGGATTTATCACAGGTGAGAATGGATCAGATGTATTCGTACATTTCTCCGGCATCGCTGGTGAAGGCTTCAAATCCCTTGAAGAAGGACAGGCTGTTACTTATGATTTAACAGAAGGCCCACGCGGAATGCAGGCTGTAAACGTAGTTAAAGAATAATTTTCAGATAAATTCTAGCGTAGAAAAAGGCGTCGCAGCTGACACCCTTGAGGTATCACTGCAACGCCTTTTTTATATTTTCTCTCTACAGGATGGTACAGGAAAGAAAAATTTTTCTTCCCTGTATTCTCTGCTGCCTATTCATCCTCTAAGTTTTATCACGCTTTATCTGTGATCTACATACTTCTTAATATTAGAAGCATTCACATACTTTTTCATCTTTCCATTCTCGACCACGACAAGTGTCGGTGCCTGCATAATGCCATATTTGGAGACAAGTTCCCGGTTTTCTTCCGCATCAATCACCTGGTAGTTCTCATCTTGGAGCATCTGTTTTGCGATCTTACAGTTTGGACACGTTTTCGTCGTGAAGAGATATTTCACAGAATCTACCTGTTTGATCTCGATCTCATTTTCTTTCATCGTCACCATGCTTCTCGGAATTCTCTTCAACTCAGACTGCTCTGTGTCATATACTTTTCTGTTTTTATATTCCTGTGTCTTTCCATCATTCCAGTTCTGAACTGGTCGATAATATCCTGTGATTCTGCTGTAAACCTCCGCCGGATGTCCACATTTCGGACACTCAAAATGTTCTCCTGCCAGATATCCATGATCCGGACAAACCGAGTAAGTCGGCGACAAGGTGTAATATGGCAGTTTATAGTTCTCTGCAATCTTTCTGACAAGAGACGCTGCTGCCTTCCAGTCAGGCAGCTTTTCCCCTAAGAATGCGTGGAATACTGTGCCTGAAGTGTAAAGTGTCTGAAGTTCATCCTGAATATCAAGTGCTGAGAAAATATCCTCCGTGTAGTCCACCGGCAGATGGGAACTGTTCGTGTAGTATGGCACATCGCCTTCTTTTCCCGCTGTCTTGATGTCTGGATAGCGCTCACGGTCATGTTTGGCAAGACGGTAGGTCGTTGACTCTGCAGGTGTCGCCTCAAGGTTATACAGGTCGCCGTATTCTTCCTGATATTTTACAAGACGATCTCTCATATGATTTAAGACATCTTTCGCAAACTGCTGCGTCTCAGGATGTGTGAGATCCTTTCCAAGCCATGCCGCATTCAAGCCCACCTCATTCATTCCGATCAGTCCGATCGTTGAGAAGTGATTGTCAAAGCTTCCAAGATAGCGCTTCGTGTAAGGATACAATCCCTCCTCCAGCAGTTTGCTGACCACTGTTCTCTTAATCTTCAGAGAGCGCGCCGCCAGATCCATCATATGGTCAAGTCTCTTGTAGAATTCCTCCGGCGTCTTCGACAAGTATGCAATTCTAGGCAGATTGATCGTCACAACGCCGATCGATCCCGTGCTCTCCCCTGATCCGAAGAATCCTCCTGTCTTCTTTCTCAGCTCTCTCAAGTCCAGTCTCAGTCTGCAGCACATACTGCGCACATCGCTCGGCTCCATATCACTGTTGATATAGTTTGAAAAATATGGCGTTCCATATTTCGATGTCATCTCAAACAGCAGCCGGTTGTTCTCTGTATCCGACCAGTCGAAATCCTTTGTGATCGAGTAGGTCGGGATCGGGTACTGGAATCCTCTGCCTTCTGCATCGCCCTCAATCATCGTCTCAATAAATGCACGGTTGATCATATCCATCTCTTTTTTGCAGTCTTTGTAGCAGAAATCCATCTCTTTTCCGCCCACGATCGCCGGCAGTTCTGCCAGATCGCCCGGCACCGTCCAGTCCAGTGTGATGTTTGAGAACGGAGCCTGTGTGCCCCAGCGGCTCGGCGTGTTTACCCCGTAGATAAACGATTCAATACATTTCTTAACCTCCGGGTATGTCAGATGATCTGCCTTCACAAACGGGGCAAGATAGGTGTCAAAGGAAGAAAATGCCTGTGCTCCAGCCCACTCATTCTGCATGATGCCAAGGAAATTGACCATCTGGTTACACAGAACAGATAAATGCTTTGCCGGAGAGGAAGTGATCTTTCCTTTGATTCCTCCCAATCCTTCTTTGATCAGCTGCTTCAATGACCATCCCGCGCAGTATCCTGTCAGCATGGAAAGGTCGTGCAGGTGGATATCCGCATTTCGATGTGCATTCGCAATCTCATCATCGTAAATCTCAGACAGCCAGTAATTCGCTGTGACAGCACCTGAGTTGCTCAGGATCAGTCCACCCACAGAATATGTGACGGTGGAGTTCTCTTTCACGCGCCAATCTTCCACTTTCACATAGCTGTTCACGATATCTTTATAATCCAAAATCGTAGATTTCATATTTCGAATCTTTTCTCTCTGTTTGCGGTAGAGAATATATGCTTTTGCCACATCTGCGTATCCTGCCTGGACAAGCACATGCTCCACGCTGTCCTGAATCGCCTCCACACCGATACAGTCGTTCTGAATCTTCGACTGAAAATCGGATGTCACTCTCAGTGAGAGCAGATCAATGATATCTTCCGTGTAATTCATTTCTTTCGCTTCAAATGCTTTTTTGATCGCAGCGCCAATCTTTTTTAAATCGAATTCTGCGATTTCCCCGTCTCTTTTTATCACCTTAAACATAAGCCATATCTCCTTATTTACATTTCATAACCCGATCGGCAGATTGTGAAACGAATCGCCCAATCCGCAATTCCTATAACCTGCTGATGACTTAGATTATTGTAACAAAATTTTAGTTTTCAGTCAATCAAAAAACACCACATCTTGTCTTTTATTTTAAATATCACACAAGATGTAGTGTTTCATTCCATTTTGATATTTTCTGTTTTCCTGATGCAGACTTTCAAAAATAGCTCCTGTTTTTCAGCGGAAATAAGGGCTTCTCTCCTCTCTTTCTCTTTTTATGAGAACCCTTCCCTCACAAAAAGTGATCTTACCAAATCCTGCATAGCCAAATCAAATGATGTTGGGTTCAAAAGTCTTTGCCCCCCTGATACCTACGGATCTCTGCTCAGCACACTTTTCCATAAATCTCCACCGGAACATACGCCTTCACATAGATTCCTTCCGCGCGGTACTCCTCCACCATCAACTGACCAAACTTTCGGATCATCTGAATCTTTCCCGCCTCTCCATATGGATACACTCTCTCAATCAGAATCTGCTTTTCTTTCAGCACCTGCTCCAGTACCTGCTTGAGCTCCTCCAGACCTGCTCCTGTCTTCGCTGAAATCTCCAGCACATGATCCGCCTTAAAGTCACGGAGTGTTTCTTTCTTTTGAACCTTATCCTGCTTGTTGAACACAGTGATGATCGGTTTATCCTCCACTCCGAGATCCTTCAGCGTCTCATACACGACCGCCATCTGAAGCTCCATCTGAGGATTGGATGCATCCACTACATGGAGAATCATATCTGCATATTTCGCCTCCTCCAACGTGCTGCGGAAAGCCTCGATCAGATGATGCGGCAGCTTTCGGATAAATCCTACCGTGTCTGTCATCAGAATTTCCTGACCGCTCTGCAGTTCCAGAACACGAGTTGTCGGGTCGAGGGTTGCAAACAGCTTATCCTCCTCCAGCACATCAGCGCCTGTCATTTTGTTTAAAAGGGTAGATTTCCCCGCATTTGTGTATCCCACAATCGCCGCGACGGAAACGTGATCTTTGCTCCGCTTTGTCCGGATCACCTCCCGGTGCCTCTTCACTTCTGCCAATTCTCTGTTGAGCTGTGCAATTCTGTCCTTAATCAGACGGCGGTCCATCTCCAGTTTCTTCTCTCCAGGTCCTCTTGTGCCGATTCCGCCTCCCAGCCTTGAGAGCGAGCTGCGAAGTCCCACCAATCGCGCCAGACGGTATTTTAGCTGTGCCAGCTCTACCTGAATTTTGCCCTCGCTGGTGGAGGCGCGCGCTGCAAAGATATCGAGGATCAGCAACGTTCGATCCATCACCTTCGTTCCAAGACCTTCCTCCAGATTTTTCAGCTGAGCCGGTGACAGCTCATCATCACAGATCACACCTGTCGCCCCAGTGTCCGCAATCATATTGCAAATCTCCGCGATCTTTCCGCTTCCAATGTAGGTTCCCTGCTGAATCTGAGGCAGATTCTGAATTACCTTTCCGACCGTGACTGCGCCTGCTGTGTCAGCGAGTTCCTCCAGCTCATCCAAAGACTCTCTCGCCTGGTCGCTGTCTGACGTGCTGACTCCAACCAGAATCACCTTTTCTGTGATCTCTTCCATCTCATACATTTCTGCCATCTTTTCTTTCCTCCACGCCACATTTTGGGTGACAAAAAATTCTCCCATGCTCTTTTTCAGATATCCATTTTCTTATTTTCCGCTGTCTATCGCGTTGACAAAAACTCATACTCTCTCTGTGCCTGTCTGTCATTGGGGTACATGCTCATGTAGATCTCTGCCTTCTCTTTTGCTGTCTGGAAATCATACTTTCTCTCATAAATCACAATCTCGTTGAACAGCAGATCCTGCATTCCTTCCTCCATGCCGAGCGCCTTCCCTTTCTCGATCTGTTCGAGTGCCCCATCGTAATTCTCCTGTGCCATACAGACAAGCGCCATCACATTGTAAACCTGAGGCGTCTCGCCGATTTCTTTCAGGTACTGCTGTGCCAGCTGCTGTGCACTCTCCATATCATTCGTCTCAATATTCACCTGACTCAACAAAATCATCGAAGGTCCATGTCCCTGTACCGCTGCGTCGGCAAGCTGCTCTTTTGCCCTCTCATAATTTCCTAAATAATAATATATTTTTCCCCTCTGATACAGATCATCCGCATCATTGCCTCCAATCTCCAACGCCTCCTCTAAGTATTTCCCACCGTCAGAGGAAAGATTCTGTTCTTTGTAAACTTCATAGATATTGAGATACAGCTCATACTCATTCGAATTCAGGGTGACTGCCATATCAAAATCCGCCTCAGCCTTTCTTCCTTCTCCCTGAGCCATCTCACAGGCACCCCTGAGATAGCAGGCATGCCACAGCTGCTCCACAGCCAAAAGCTCCGCACAGGTCACCTTGCACGCCTCATAGTCTCCAAGTTTATATTCCGCGCTCGCTTTATAAAGCCGCAAATCCTGTATCATCTCTGTCTGGTCCGGTTTTGTCGCTGTCAAGGCATTCTTAAACGCTTCGACCGCACTGCCATACTCTTCAAGCCCAAAATAAGAAATCCCTTCTCCCCGGTAAGCAGCTACCAGATCTTCCTCCGCATCCAATGCCGTCTGGAAACTTGCCAGCGCCTGCTGATAATCCCCCTTTTCAAGTGACAAATTGCCCTGATCAATGTTTTCTGTACTCTTCTGCGGTTTTGTGCATCCTGACATCATAAGTGAGCACGCCAGAACCAAAACGATTTTCCACTTTTTCATTGCAATCTCCTCCGCCAATGGAGCCTGTCTTTTTGCTCCAATTTTTTATAGGCTGCTTGATACTACCCATTTTGTTCTCGAATTAGTATAGCAGAGATTCCCCTGTTCTGTCAGCTTTTTTATCTAAATTTTTTTGCATTCTGTTTTTCTGCTCTTTTCACAAAAAAAGAACTGATGCAAACTTTTTGATTTTTCTCTTGCATCAGCTCTTTTGCCTGAGAGATTCTTCGTTTATTTTACTAATTTTAACGCATACTGAATCAGCTGATTCAGATCATGTTGTTTCGACTTTGGACATTTGTCAAGCACAACATCAAATCTTACTGCGGATTGTTTTTCCCCAGTCAGCAAGTAGGTAGGATCAATCCCAACTTTTTCATTCAGCAAGACAAGTTTTTCCAGAGAGATCCCGCTCTGCCCTCTCTCTATTCTCCCGTAGTAAGTCAATGACATGCCCAGCGTTTTCGCCATATCTTCCTGTGACCAGCCTTTTTTTATTCTATATTCCCTCAGCCGTTCTCCCATGGCAAGATATAATTCTTTTTTGTCCACCCTTATCACTCCATTTCATTACTATCATACCTATAAATAGTTTGTATTTTAACGTCCGATTTATTACTATTTTAGCAATGAATACTTTGTTTTTAGAGGACACAAAAAAGAACAGAATCATCCGCAGCGTGCTCCGCTCCCCAGATAGTTCTGTCCTTTTTTCTTTATCGCTGTCTTGTTGTCTTAATTCTGCCCATAATATGCGTTTGCGCCATGTTTGCGGAAGAAGTGTTTATCTTTCATACAATCTGGTGCCGTCTGTACCTTTGGATTGATCAACTCTGTCTTTGTCGCCATCTTTGCGACTTCTTCCAGCACAACTGCATTGTGGACAGCTTCTGCTGCATCCTTGCCCCAGGTAAATGGTCCATGATTTTTGCACAGAACCGCCGGTGTGTACATTGGATTCAAGCCGCGCTCCTCGAACGTCTCGATGATGACGACACCGGTATTTTTCTCATATGCTTCCTCGATCTCCTGTGCTGTCAGATTTCTCGCGCATGGAATCGGACCGTAAAAATAATCTGCGTGTGTTGTCCCGTACAGCGGAATATCTCTCCCTGCCTGTGCCCACGCGGTCGCCTCTGGCGAGTGTGTGTGTACCACGCCTCCAATCTCCGGATACTTTTTATACAGCTCCAGATGTGTAGCGGTATCGGAAGAAGGTTTATATTTTCCCTCAATCTTATTGCCGTTTAAATCCATGACAACCATGTCGTCAGGTGTCAACTCATCGTAATCTACGCCGCTTGGCTTGATGACAAAATATCCTGTCTCTCTGTCAATCCCGCTGACATTTCCCCATGTATAAGTGATCAGCCCCCGTTTTGGCAGTTCCATATTTGCCTTATAGACTTCTTCTTTTAATTTCTCTAACATTGTTTTTCCCCATCGTAAAACTTTATTTTAAGGTATCAACTGCTGCGCGCTCAATAGCGAGTCCTTTCTTATAGCGTTTCATGAACTCGTCAAATCCTGCAACATCCTTGGCATCTGGCTCTACCTCTAATGCTTTCTGTCCGGCAAATACGTTGTCATTCAGATAATCAGAAAGGCTCTGCCCCTCTGCCTTTTTGTTCATATACAAAGCCAGAATCGCGATGCCCCAAGCTCCGCCTTCCCCTGCCATCTCCATGACAGAGACTGGAGAGTTGATTGCTGCTGCCATGATCTTCTGTCCAACTCCCTTTGTCTTGAACAGTCCGCCATGACCGTAGATCTTGTCGATCTTGACATCCTCTTCTTTTAACATGATATCAAGACCTGCTTTCAGTGCTCCAAGAGAGGTAAACAAATGCGTGCGCATCAGGTTTGCAAGGTTAAATTTATCCTCCGCTGTGCGGACAAACAGCGGGCATCCTTCCTCAAATCCTGTCACTGGCTCACCTGAAAAATAATTATATGCCATCAATCCACCACAGTCAGCATCGCCTTCCAGCGCTTTGTTGTAGAGCACCGAAAACAGCTTTGTCATGTCCACTTCGATCCCGAAGCTCTCTGCAAATTCCTTGAAAATGTTGACCCAGGCATTTAAATCAGATGTACAGTTGTTGCAGTGTACCATGCCGACCAGAGCACCGTCCGGTGTCGTGACAAGGTCAATCTCCGGATATACTTTCTTCAGATCTTTCTCAAGAACGATCATCGCAAACACAGAGGTTCCTGCGGACACATTTCCAGTGCGGACAGCCACGCTGTTTGTCGCCACCATTCCTGTCCCTGCATCACCTTCCGGCGGGCAGACCGGTGCTCCAGCCTGCAGATTTCCACTCACATCAAGCAGCTTTGCGCCCTCTTCGCTTAATGTTCCTGCCACCTCTCCGGCTGTCATAATCTTCGGAAGAATCTCCTCCAGTTTCCATGGATATCCTTTGTCCGCTACAAGATCATTGAATTTTGCAATCATCTTCGCATCGTACTGACCTGTCGCAATATCAATCGGGAACATACCGGAAGCATCGCCGACACCTAACACTTTCTCGCCGGTCAGTTTCCAATGTACATATCCTGCCAGTGTTGTGAAGAACGTCACATCTTTGACATGGTCCTCGCCGTTTAAGATTGCCTGATACAGATGGGCAATACTCCAGCGCTGCGGAATATTGTACTGAAACTCTTTTGTCAGTTTTTCTGCGGCTTCTTCCGTGATGGTGTTTCTCCATGTGCGGAATGGGACAAGCAGGTTGTCCTCTTTGTCAAAAGCCATATAGCCGTGCATCATCGCAGAAAATCCAATACTTCCCACGGTTGTCAACGCAATACCATACTGATTTTTTACGTCCTCGGCAAGCTTTGCATAGCAGTCCTGAAGCCCCGTCCAGATATCTTCGAGACTGTATGTCCATACATTATTCTCATAGCGATTTTCCCACTCATGATTTCCTGCTGCAAGCAATGCATTGTCTTCTCCGATCAGCACAGCTTTAATTCTGGTGGAACCAAACTCGATTCCAAGGGATGTTTTCCCGCTCTCAATTGCTTCTCTTTTCTCCACTTTCATTTTCCCCTTCATTTAGCAGGCAGGAGATCTCCTTGCAAAATGCAATGGGATTCCTGCCTCAATCTTTCTGATACCTTTATTGTTCCCCTGGCTTTCCTGAAAGCTCATCTCGGGAACTCTTTTTTGTTTTGTCTCTACATAGAGGCAAGAATTTTTGCACAGATGCCCTCTGCGTCGAGACCATATTTGTGGAGCAGTTCCACAGCTGGTCCGGACTCTCCAAATACATCATTCACGCCGATTCTCGTCACTTTTGCAGGATATTTTTCACACAATACTTCTGCGACTGCACTTCCGAGACCTCCGACGATCGAGTGTTCTTCCACTGTGAAAATCTGCTTCGTCTCTTTTGCTGCTTTGACCACGATCTCCTCATCGATCGGTTTGATCGTGTGAATATTGATCACCCGCGCATCAATGCCTTTCTCTGCCAGCATCTCGGCTGCTTTCAAAGACTCGGATACGCACAGACCTGTGGCAAGAATCGTGATATCTTTTCCTTCTCTTAACTGAATTCCTTTTCCAATCTCAAAATGGTAGTTTGCCTCATCGTTGATCACCGGGACAGCAAGTCTTCCAAAACGGAGATAGACTGGTCCCTCATGCTCATACGCTGCCTTTACTGCCGCCTTTGCCTCCACATCATCACACGGATTGATCACAACCATACCCGGGATTTCTCTCATCAGTGCGAGATCCTCGTTACACTGGTGTGTTGCCCCATCTTCTCCAACTGAGATTCCGGCATGGGTTGCCCCGATTTTCACATTCAGATGAGGATATCCGATGGAATTGCGCACCTGCTCATACGCACGTCCTGCCGCAAACATCGCAAATGTACTCATAAACGGTACCTTTCCGCATGTGGACAGACCAGCTGCGATTCCCGCCATATTACACTCTGCGATACCGCAGTCAATGTGGCGCTCCGGGAATACTTTTTTGAAAGTTCCGGTCTTCGTTGCCGCTGCAAGATCTGCATCCAGAACAACAAGATTTTCATGCTCTTTTCCAAGTTCTACAAGTGCATTTCCATAACTGTCTCTCGTTGCGATTTTCTTTACTTCTGACATAATGCTTCACCTGCTTTCTCCAGTTCTTCCATTGCAATTTTATATTCTTCATCGTTAGGTGCTTTTCCGTGCCATCCTACCTGATTTTCCATATAAGATACGCCTTTTCCTTTTAACGTATGGGCGATGATCGCTGTCGGCATTCCCTTGACAGTCTTTGCCTCATCGAATGCTTTGCGGATCTGTGCGAAATCATTTCCATCAATGTTGATTGCATGAAAATTAAACGCCTCAAATTTCTTGTCAATCGGATATGGGGAGCATACCTCGTCAATCGAACCGTCAATCTGCAGATTGTTGTTGTCCACAATCACGATCAGGTTGTCCAGCTTTCTGTGTCCTGCGAACATTGCTGCCTCCCAGATCTGTCCTTCCTGAATCTCTCCGTCTCCGCACAGAGCGTACACACGGTAATCCTTCTGATCCATCTTTCCTGCAAGCGCCATTCCCACTGCTGCGGAAAGTCCCTGTCCCAGAGATCCGCTTGACATATCTACGCCAGGGATATGCTTCATATCAGGATGTCCCTGAAGGTAAGAACCTGTATGGCGCAGTGTCTTTAAATCCTCAACCGTGAAAAATCCCCTGTTTGCCAGTGCGGAATAATATCCCGGCGCCGTGTGTCCTTTCGACAGAACAAAGCGGTCGCGATCTGGATTTTTTGGATCCTTCGGATCTACATTCATTTCCTCAAAGTATAAGTACGTAAAAATATCTGCTGCTGACAGCGATCCGCCTGGGTGTCCTGCTTTTGCACTATGAACTCCCGTCACGATTCCTTTTCTCACTTCTACAGCGATCTTTTGAAGCTCGATATCGTTCATATTTTTCTTCCTTTCTCGATAACATCTTTCCATGTCGTGTTACTTTGCAAAATAGATTTTCTATTTTACCGCACCGCTTAATCTCACAAAACGGATACTTTTATTCTAACATACAGCCCGATTCCACACAACAAATACTTCGCTTTGTTTCTCCTGCACTATTTCACTGCTTTGTATCCTGTACTTCTGTTTCCAGCGATTTTACTCTCCAAAAACGGCTTTGTAATCTGCCTGGAATTTTGCGATTCCCTGATCGGTCAGAGGGTGTTTTGTCATCTGTACCAGCACACTGTATGGAACGGTTGCGATATCAGCTCCTGCAAGAGCACAGTCTGTCACATGGATCGGATTGCGCACGCTTGCCGCGATAATCTCTGTCTTCATATCATAGTTTGCGAAGATCTCCGCAATCGTCTCGATCAGAGCAACACCTGTCTGTGAAATGTCATCGAGTCTTCCCAGGAAAGGAGATACATACGTTGCACCTGCTCTTGCAGCCAAAAGTGCCTGGTTTGCTGTGAAGATTAAGGTTACGTTTGTCTTGATTCCTTCTGCTGAGAGAACCTTTACTGCCTTTAATCCTTCCACTGTCATAGGAATTTTTACTACCATGTTTGGGTGGATCGCTGCGATCTCACGTCCTTCTTTGATCATGCCTTCTGCATCTACCGTTGTCGCTTTGACCTCACCGCTGATCGGTCCATCCACAATCGATGTAATCTCCTGAATCACCTGTTTGAAATCTCTTCCCTCTTTTGCTATCAGGGATGGATTTGTGGTAACACCGCAGATAATCCCCATATCATTTGCTTTTCTGATATCTTCTACATTCGCTGTGTCAATAAAAAATTTCATACGTCTTCTCTCCTTTATTTTGAAAAGCGGATCTTTGCGGTCCGCTTTACTTTTTTCAGTTGTATCGTCTCCGAGTTCCATTTTTATTTAGCGATAGAATACTTCACCTAACATCAGGTCGCGCTTTAAATCGCGAATCTTTGTATCTTTGTCGATATAGACTGCCTCGATTCCCATTGCTGCTGCCCAGTCACCCATCTGCTCTGCTGTGATATCATAAGAGAATGCTGTGTGATGTGCGCCTCCTGCAAGAATCCATGCCTCTGCTCCTGTGTAGAAATCTGGTTCTGGTGTCCAGAAGTTTGTTGCCACCGGCAGTTTTGGCATTGGTTTTTCTACTTTCTTGCAGTTTACATCATTGATCAGCAAGCGGAAACGATTTCCGAGATCGATCAGAGAGGTCGCAATTCCGTGTCCTTCTTTTGATGTGAAGACAAGTCTTGCCGGATCTTCTCTGTTACCCATAGACAGTGGCTGGCATTTAATGCTGATCGGACCATCTGCGATGGATGGACAAATCTCTAACATATGAGCCTCCAGAATACCTTCTTTTCCTTTGACCATGTTGTAGGTGTAGTCTTCCATCATGGAAGTTCCCTTTGCATCCTTCATTCCTGCTGACATGATCTTCATCAGACGTACCATCGCTGCCACTTTCCAGTCGCCCTCTGCTCCGAATCCGTATCCTTTTTCCATCAATCTCTGGATTGCAAGTCCCGGAAGCTGTTTGAGTGCGCCCAGATCTCCAAAGTGTGTGACAATCGCCTGATAATTCTTTTCCTGCAAGAAACGCTCAAAACCGATCTCAATCTGTGCCTGAACTGCCACATGTCTTCTGAATTCCTGAGGATCTCTTCCTTCTAACAGAATATCGTATTTGTCATAGTATTCATCCACAAGTGCGTTGGTATCTGCCTCAGAAACTGCTGCAACAGACTCTGCAATCTCGTTTACCGGATAAGCATCCACTTCCCATCCAAATTTGATCTGTGCCTCTACCTTGTCTCCCTCTGTCACGGCAACATTTCTCATGTTATCTGCGACACGCATCACACGGATATGGCTGCTCTCCATGATACCAACGGCTGTGCGCATCCAGGAGGCAATCTTTCCTACCACAACAGGGTCACTCCAATGTCCTACTACTACTTTGCGCTCAATTCTCATGCGGCTTACAATATGACCATACTCACGGTCGCCGTGTGCAGCCTGGTTCTCGTTCATGAAGTCCATGTCAATGGTGTCATATGGGATTTCCTGGTTAAACTGTGTATGGAAATGCAGTAATGGTTTGCGGTATTCCTGAAGACCTAAGATCCATGATTTTGCCGGTGAAAAGGTGTGCATCCATGTGATCACACCTGCACATGTCTCATCTGCGTTCGCCTCATTGAAGGTCTTGCGGATCAACTCATTTGTGATCAGAGTTGGTTTCCAGATCACTTCATATGGAAGGATTCCAGACTTATTCAGCTCGTCCACAATTTGTCTTGAGTGCTGTGCCACTTTTGCCAGACACTCATCTCCATATAAATCCTGTGAACCTGTGCAAAACCAAAACTTGTATTCTCTCTGTAACAACATTCGTTTACCTCCTAAATATCTCATACATAATATAGTATTACCGCCGTTTTTCCGGCGTTTCTCCTGATACTTCTATCTTATAACTTGTACACTCGTATTTACAAGTTGTTTTTTATAAATATTTTTCATAAAAAACATGTGTCAAATCTGTGCATTATTCACATATATCTGTGTAGATTCCTGCAAAACTTGATTTTTCGTCTTCTGTTTTAAAAAACAAGAAAATTTTGAAAAATAAAAGATCTCTGCGGTCGAATAAATTAGACAAGTAATGTTGAAAAAACACTTGAAAATTCCTGAAAGAGGGCGTAAGATTAGTAAACAAGTAATATACAAGTTGTATTCTCTGAATTTATGTGATGCCAGCTGGAAAATAAACGGTTTCACGATGATCTGTCGTCAAAAGATCCTCTTGAGGAGAGAACTTGTCTTTTGTTATGGGGTAAAATTGAGAAGGAATGGAACAGCAATGATGGAAAAGAACGAAAAAAAGCAGTTAAAGTATTTTAAACTCATGGAAGATCTCAAGGGACAGATTTTATCCGGTAAGATTCAGTCCGGCGAAAAGATCCCTTCGGAAAATGAATTGGCATCTCAGTATCATGTGAGCAGGCAGACCGTCCGCAAGGCACTCGCTATCCTGGAAAATTCGGGATATATCTATGCTGAACACGGGAGAGGAACTTTTTGTTCGGATCTTGTACGGCATACAAGGACTTCGAAGAACATTGCCGTTGTGACTACCTATCTGTCGGATTATATTTTCCCGCGCCTGATTCAAGGAATTGATGAG
>JALEVQ010000090.1 GCA_022788205.1 Robinsoniella sp.
CTCAGAACACCCTTCACACTCATAGACTGATTATCCTGTACAAACACCATATTCAGCCCTGCTTCCGCCATATCCTTCTGGTTATAGGTCTCCATAAAATATCCACGCTCATCTCCGTGGACAGCCGGTTCAATCACATAAAGTCCCTCGATCGGACATCTTGTCACTTTTATCTGTCCCATTTCTACCAAACACGGTCCAGGCTTGCCGTCTCTCACTTTTTGCCAGGCTTCCCGGCAAACCTGACCGTCTCTCCTTTCTCTTTGCTGTCACTTTCTTCTATCCTGAAGCCGCCTTCTGTGCACTGTCCCTGTCAAAATTCAATCTCCAGCAGGTATCTTCTCAGCGCATCTTTCCAGTCTGGAAGCGGCACAAATCCGTTTTCTGCCAGTTTGCTCTTGTCCAGTCTGCTGTTAAACGGGCGTCTCGCCTTCGACACACCATACTCCTCGGTCGTGACAGGCTGTACATGCAGTCTCTCCTCCCTGTACTCGTCATGCCCCATCTCAGCCGCCTGTCTGAAAATCTCCTTTGTGAAATCATACCAGCTGATGTAGCCGCCCTCGTTTGTGGCATGATAATACCCGTACTTCTCCGTCTCAATCATATCCACAAGCAGTCTCGCCAGGTCAAACGTGTAAGTCGGCGTTCCGATCTGATCTGAGACAACGCGGAGGCTGTCATGTGTCTTTCCCAGATTCAGCATCGTCTTGATGAAATTTTTGCCATTCTTTCCAAAAACCCAAGCGATGCGTACGATAAAATATTTGCTCAGCTGGTTTGCCACCGCAAGCTCTCCTTCCAGCTTCGTCTGTCCATACACATTTAAAGGTTGATACTCCTTGCAGTCTGGCTCCCATGGCTTCGTCCCCTGCCCGTCGAAAATGTAATCTGTCGAAATATACATCATCTTACAGTCCAGCTCTTTGCAGACTTTCGCGATATTCTCCGTGCCCACTGCATTGACAAGGCGCACCTTCTCCTCGCAGTCCTCTGCCGCATCCACGGCTGTCCACGCTGCACAGTGAATCACTGCGTCCGGATCTGCCTCCTTGACCACTTTGTCGACCGATGCCATATCTGTGATATCCATCTCCTCAATATCTACACCGATCGGACAATGTCCGCGCTTCGTCAGCTCGTTGACCACGTCATGTCCAAGCTGTCCCTTTACACCTGTCACTAAGATTTTCATTCATCCACCCGCTTTCTAAACCTTCCTGCGCCACAAATGGCTCACTTCTATCTTTCTTCTGATTATCGATTTTCATACATCTTCTTATAGTAATCCTGATACTCCCCTGAGATAATGTTCTCCCACCAGGACTTATTGTCCAGATACCACTGGATCGTCTTCTTGATTCCATCGGCAAACTTCGTCTCCGGCAGCCATCCCAGCTCATTGTGGATCTTGGTCGGATCGATCGCATAGCGCATATCATGACCCTTTCTGTCTGTGACGTATGTGATCAGACTCTCCGGCTTTCCGAGCTCCTTGCAGATGATCTTGACGATGTCGATGTTTCTCATCTCATTGTGACCGCCGATGTTGTAGACCTCACCGACACGTCCCTTATGGATGATCAAATCGATCGCCTTACAGTGATCTTCCACATACAGCCAGTCACGTACATTTTCCCCTTTTCCATAGACAGGAAGCGGCTTATCATTCAGTGCGTTGGCGATCATCAGAGGAATCAGCTTCTCCGGAAAATGATACGGTCCGTAATTGTTGGAACAGCGGCTGATCGTCACAGGCAGTCCATATGTGCGGTGATAAGCCAGCACTAAAAGATCAGCGCCTGCCTTGGAGGAGCTGTACGGGCTGCTCGTGTGGATCGGTGTCTCCTCCGTGAAAAACAGATCCGGGCGGTCAAGCGGCAGATCTCCGTAGACCTCATCCGTGGAAACCTGATGGTATCTCGTGATCCCATATTTTCTGCAGGCATCCATCAAGACTGCTGTTCCCTTAATATTCGTGTCAAGGAATACTTCCGGGTTCTCAATGGAACGATCCACATGACTCTCCGCTGCAAAGTTGACCACTATGTCCGGATGTTCCTCCTCAAACAGCTTGTACACCGCCTCGCGGTCTGTAATATTCTCCTTGACAAAGCGGAAATTCGGATTGTCCATCACCGGCTCCAGCGTCGATAAATTTCCCGCATACGTCAGGCAATCCAGACACACGATTCTGTCATCCGGGTATTTGTTTAACATATGAAAAATAAAATTACTTCCGATAAATCCGGCACCGCCGGTAACAATAATTGTCATACCAATTCTCCTCTTTCTCTCTGTATCAAACTGTGACTGCTGCATCCATTTTCAGTGCAAGACATCCAGATATTTTCCATCCAGAACATCTTTTAAATACTGACCATACTGATTCTTCTTCAAGACTTCATACACCTTCATAACATCCTCTCTCGTGATCCACCCGTTGAGATAGGCGATCTCCTCGAGGCAGGCAATCTTGCGGTGCTGATGGGTCTCGACGGTCTTGATAAAGTTTGTCGCATCCACCAGGCTCTCATGTGTGCCTGTGTCCAGCCAGGTAAATCCCTGTCCAAGCAATTCGACATTCAACTCCCCGTTTTCCAGATAAATACGGTTCAAATCCGTGATCTCCAGCTCGCCGCGTGCGCTCGGCTTTAAGCTCTTGGCATATTCCACCACACGGTTGTCATAAAAATACAGTCCGGTGACACAATAATTGCTCTTTGGTTTCTGCGGCTTTTCCTCAATCGAGATCGCTTTGCCCTCCTCATTAAATTCCACGATGCCAAAACGCTCCGGATCATCCACGTAGTATCCAAACACTGTCGCGCCCTGACCATTTTCCGCATTGTGCACGGCTGCCTTCAGACGTTTTTTCAGCCCGTGCCCTGAGAAAATATTGTCTCCCAGAACCATGGCGACGGTATCCTCCCCGATAAACTCATCGCCGATGAGAAACGCCTGGGCAAGACCATCCGGGCTTGGCTGTACCGCATAAGAAAGTTCCACGCCAAACTGATGTCCATCGCCCAAAAGTTCACGGAAACGCGGTGTGTCCTGCGGCGTGGAGATGATCAGAATCTCGCGGATCCCCGCATTCATCAGCACAGACATTGGATAATAGATCATTGGCTTGTCATAAATCGGAAGCAGCTGCTTCGATGTCACCATGGTGAGCGGATACAGGCGTGTTCCCGAACCGCCAGCTAAAATAATTCCCTTCATCTTCTTTACTCTCCTTTTTCTTTTGTTTCTCTATTCTTTCTCTATTATAAAAGGTGACGTTACGTCACCTTCAAGTACTTTTTCTATAAAATTTTCTTAAGCTTTCGGGGAAGCCACAAAAATCCCTGCATCCTTTGTGATCGAGAAGCCCTTCTCCGTCTTCTTCTCCACATAAGAGCGAAATTCTTTATATCGGTCCAGGAGATACTGATTCTGGTTCCCATGGCACGACAAAATATACTCGATCAGAGGCTCCGGCGTGTCAATCATCAGGAAATCATGGTACCGCACCAGCTCAATGTCCTCAAAAAACGGCTTCAAAAGCTCCCCGCCATTTTCCAGCCCAAATCTCTCATACAATTTATCCGCCGACAATAGAATGCGACCGTCAAACTCCTGGACAAGCTGGCTGATCTCCTTCATATGGTTCGCCCCATACGTGCTGCACAGAAAGCGCCCCCCTTGTTTCAGCACCCGGCACACCTCCCGGCACACCGTCTCGATGTCCTCACAGTAAAACAGCAGATGGTTGGCGATCACCAGGTCAAAGCAATGATCCGCATGGGGAATCTGATGACAGTCAAACGTCTCAAACTGAAAACGCGCATCTTCCTGCCCGATCATTCGCCTTGCGTCGCGGATCATCCCTTCCGAGACATCCGACAAAATCACTTGCATGTCCTGCGGCACCTTCTCAAAATTTTCCTTCCAAAGTGCGCCATTTCCGCATCCAAGCTCCAGCACTCGCATCCCGTCCCGGAGACCACACTGTTCAAAAATCCACGGGAACCATCCCTGCGGGTTGACCGAGTATAGACTGTGGAGGCGAATGCGCGCAGAAATGTTCGTCGCATTCTGGTACTGCGTCTTCAGACTTTTCTCCATGTTCGTCAGGTGGATCAGATTCAGCATATGGCTCCAGTCCACATCGTGATCCTTCTCAATCGCCCGCGCCGTATCCTCGATCGCTTTCTCCACCAGCTGCATCTGCTCAATCCGGTCCTGCACCAGCTTGAGCTGCAAATTCAGAGAATTGAGCATAAAATGATAATCCGCGTCATCAATCGTCATCTCGCGGATGTCATCCAGAGAAAAGCCGAGATATTTCAGGAGCAAAATCTGCTGCAGTCTCGCCAGGTCAGCATCCGTATAGAAACGCGCCCCGGATGCATTTATATAGGAAGGTTTTAAGATATTCTGTTTATCGTAAAATCGGATCGTTCTCACAGACACATTCGCCATGCGGGCAAATTCACCGGAGGAATAATAACCGGGAAGTTTCACCGAATCACCCCATTTTTTCTGCATTTTCTATTGTTATGGTTGCTCTCTCTCCATTATATCGAGTTCCTGTGGCTGCGTCAATCTGTGAGAGCAGAGCAGGTGAGAAGCCAAAAACCGCAGACACGAAACGCAGACAGAATGACATTGCAAAACCCAAAAAGCTCGGCACCTTCGGGGCAAGTTACCTGTACCCGATCTTTTGTCGTATCGGCATTATAAAAATTTAAAACAGAGAAAAGGATTGCTATAAACAATCGATAGCAATCCTTTTCTTCTACTTTATACTCTTTACTTTATGTTAGTTAGACTGCGTCAATTTGACATTCACAGCTCCTATACTGAACGCTTCTGGTGTCTCCGCATAGATTGTAATCGATTCTGCCGTCTCATCTGCCGGGACTGTCAAAAGACCATTCTCATCGATGGTTGTTCCAGAAATATTATTTCCTTTTATTGACCAGGTCACTGTCTCTGCTGGCAGATCCGGTGTTGAGAACTGTTCCGTCGTTCCCCAAGGAATCGCATATCCAGGAGCTGGATCAGGGATCGGATACTCATCAACCGGATAATACGTATCCTCCATTCTCTCCGTAACCAGAGTAGTCGGATTATACATCATGGTGTTAACTGCCGTTGGTCCTGTATTCTCTGTATTAAAGATCAGTTCAAAGTTGTAAGTCTTTCCGTCAATCTCTTTTTCCACATACATTGGGAAAGCTGGCTCGTATTAATGATTTCCAAGCATCAGATCACACAGTGTCTCATCGCCGATGACACGGCAAACGCTTTCTGTGTCAAATACCATGACGTTCTTCTCTTCTTCTGTATAAGGTTTCCACTCCAGATTGTCCTGGCTTGGGGATCCTGTTCTTGCAAAGCTTACCCATGCTCCAGCCACTTCATCCTGAACCTTGTGGGCTGTCTCATCTCCGCCTGTCGCGCGTGTGACTACCGGGATATCTACATTGTGGAATGTATAGATCAGCTCTGCGCAGTGGAATGCAATGACTCCGCCGTCCACCGGTGCTTCATAGTTAAACAGATAAGAATATACCGGTGCTGTTCCATTTCTATATTCATGGTATCATCCATATATCTCACCATTCTTACAATATTTTTTACTCCCATATTATTTTACAAAACTCCATTTATTTTTTTAAGTTTTCTGATTTTTTATGGTCACATGTATCGTCATAACTTGCTCTTTCTTGGTATCCTAATATACTCTTTTCATCTGTCAGCAGTATCTCCCTGCACTAATATGGATAGATCGGCTCATAACCGACTAGCTCTTTTCCCTGCAAAATTCTCCGTGGATTTTCCTCCAGCACCATCCGTGTGTAGTCCGTTCCGTATTCGTCTTCCAGTAATTCTCTGATTTCTGTCATATGAGGCGTTCTGCTCCAAGGGGAATGCGCGTCGCTGGCAATACACGACACCAGACCACAGCCCATCAGAATCTCCGCCGTGTGCTTTGGTCCTGATCCAAACCGTCCCAGGAGACTGCCTTTATTGATCTGTATGCCATACCCTTCACAGATCCACTCATACACGATAACCGGCGAGCGCTGCACAAACTCATAGCGCTCCGGATGCGCAATCACAGGAAGAAAGCCACGCTTCTTGCACCGTTCTAAAACTCTTGTACAGAAAAACGGATCTTCCTCAAAATCAAACTCCGTCAAAAAATATTTTGTGCGATTCAATGTCCATACCTGCCCCTTGCTGAGAAGCTCCGGCATTTCCCAAGTTGCAAAGATCTCCATGCCGCTTACCAGCTTGATATCGATCTGCTCTTCCTGAATTTTTTCGCTCAATTCGTAAAAACGACTCCTCAGCTCTTTCAAATCCTGAATCAATCCCGGGAGATAATTGTGCGGAGTGGCGACAATCACAGATGTCCCGCTGTCTGCCGCCATTCGGATCATCTCCATGGACATTTCCAGACTTTCTGATCCATCGTCCACACCAGGCAAAATGTGTGTATGGATATCAATCATCAGATACGCTCCTTTCCCCTTTTAATCCAGCCAACTGTTCGGCATATTCTCCACTGCCACCTCAAATTTCACCAGCTTTACATCGCCAAACACATTTTGAAGCGACAGCGTGACAATGGCAGAGCTGCCTTCCTGGCTCAGCTCATAACTGCAGGCAATGCACTCCGTTGTATCATTTCCAAAACCATCATCCCCGTGGAGAAGTCCATTGCCACCCATAATCACCACAATATCCTCCAGATCCTCAAAATTGACACTTTCTATGGCGTCAAAAGCGATATCTGGTCCCTGATAACCGGACAGCTCCAACTCACGCTCTGCAACCAGTTTTTCCCCGGCAGAATTGTATACCGTATATCGAACGGTTTTCTTTTCGATATCTCTTTCCATTATATAAGCGACTGCCACTTTGTAAGAAATATCTTTTCCATCACAGTCGATCGCTTTCACACCCTTCATCGGATCAAAAATCCCATTGCCGTCAAACTCCAATGTCTCGCCATCCACCGTCAGAGAAGATTGATTTTCTCCAAAATCCTCCTGTGAAACCGTTTTCTTTTCAATCCCGGCGATATTGTCCGCCCATTCATCCGCCTTAAAAAACAGAATCCCCAGTACTGCTGCCGCAAGAATTGCTATTCCTGCGGCAAAAAAGCGCCATTTTCCTCTCATGATGTTTTATTTCCTCGCCGATTCTCCATATTTCCCGTATTTTCCGTACTTTCCATACTTATTATATCCGCTGTACCGATATCCATAACCGCTGACAGAAACATCCGCTGCATTCAGCACACTCCCCATTACAGGTATGCCGTTGCCTGCAATGTTCTGGATTCCATTCAAAATTCGACCAACCTTTGCGGTATCCTGCCGTATCACATATAAAATGGCATCACTGCACTGTGCGACAGCACTTGCGTCCGAAAATGCCCCGCACGGTGGTGTATCAATCAAAATATAATCGAAATATTCCGTCTGTTTTTCCAGAAATCTCCGAAACTCTGGAGAGCTAAGTCGTCCATATGGATCTTCGGATCCCTGATCCCCTGCCACAAGATAGACATCTGACGGGTGATTCCACAGAACTTCCTCGAATCTTCTCTCTCCACTCAGGATACTTTCCAGACCATCCTGACCGATCTCCTGACCGGACAGATACCATAAGCTAGGGTTTCTCAGATCCGCATCCACCAGCAGAATCTGCTTTCCACTCTCAGCAAGCATTTCTGCCAGATTCCAGCTCAGAGAAGACTTGCCCTCTTCCGGAAGCGTACTGCTGATCACCAGCGTTCTCCACCCCTTGGCACTCATCTGCTTGTCAATCTTAAAGGCCAGCCTCTCCATCGACTGTCTGAAAAATTCTCCGGTACGCGGATTGTGGATATCCAGCACATTGCCACTCTTTCTGCTGTGAGCCTTGAACTTGACTTTTGGAATCACACCCATGCTTGAGAGGTTCAGCTTTTCACGCATATCTTCCTCTTTGCGGATGGTATTGCGAAAAAATGCATAGAGAAAGATCAGAATGCAGAAGATTGCCACTCCAATCAAGCTTCCCTTTGCGATAATCCGGCGGTAATTCGGCTTCGACGTCGGCTCATCGGGAGTCACGGCAGGCTGAATCACATTAAACTTTGTCTCACCGATAACATATCTGGAGACCTCCGGAAAAAATTTCATGGCAGATTCCACCAGCTGTCTTGCCATGTCCGGGTCGCTGCTGACGGCACTTAGGGTGATCAGGTTCGAATTTGACACACCGGCAGCGGAGAGGCTTCCCGGCAGGTATTCCAGACCCAGATCTTCTTTGATCAACTCCTGAAGTGCATCACTGTTCAGAATATACGGAAAAAGCTTTGTCATCTGCGCCGCTGTGGATTGACTGTAATAAAAACTGTACGCTGTATTGCTTTCCTGATACGAGCCGTTCGTACTCACCGTAAAAGATGCCTGAGACTTATACATCGGGAAATACCTTGAGCTTTTATAGTAAAATGCACCGCCGGCCGTGAGACAGCATAAAATGGGAAGCAGCCACCAATATTTTTTGAACCCTTTCCACATATCGCAAATCAGCACGCCAAGGTCAATCACATCATCTTTATTTTCCTTGTTATTCATTTCTGTACCTCTTATCTATTCTCCGTATTTGACACCCTGCTCTTATTATAATTTTTATACTGACCATAGCGACCATAACGACCATAACCGTATCCATAGCCGCTTCCGCCTCCCAGTCTGTTATCAAAATCATTCAGAACATATCCCAGGAAGTCACTGTTTCCCTCCTGCAGCATTTCAATCGTGTCATTGACATCCACAGCCTGCGCCATATCCTGACGCACAACCAAAAGTGATGCGTCACACAGTTCATTGATTCTCTGTGCATCTGTAGCGACAGAAAACGGTGCGGTGTCCAGAACCACATAATCGACCGAGTCTCTTGCAACCTTCAAGAGCCATTTCAATCTGTCATTCTCGATTAGCCCCAGAGAATTTCCCACAGCTTCTTTGTTCAGCACCTGAATCAAACGGTTTCTCTCATCCTGTCTGAAGACCTTTGCCATACTTTCTTCCTCCCCCCGGAGGTATGCCAACAGTCCGTTCTCTTCGAAGTTACGCAGGTCAAACATTTTATACTGGGCAGGTTTTCGCAGATCCAAATCCATCAGAATGACTTTTTTATTCCGTCTCGCCAGCGCCAGCGCCAGATTGACCGCCACCGTTGTCTTTCCTTCATTCTCCGCCACACTGTTTACCAGAAGTACTTTCTGCTTATTTTTGCTCATCTCATAATCCACACGCACTGCCAGCTGATGGAATTCCTCCACAAAGCCAAAACCCGCCGTCGGATTTGTGATCAGGAGTCCCTTGTTCGCACGCCTTAATCTTGTGAGAATGGTACGATTCTTGACCTCGTGGTTCACGATTCCGATACATTTTCCTTCAATTTTTCGTTTGCCTTCATTGACACTCTTCACCGTTTTTCGCAGAAGCGAACACAGCAAAAACAATGCTGTTGCCGCCAGGAAGCCCACCGCCGCACCTGCCATCTTATATTTTCTCGTATTCACCATATTCGACGGCCACATCGGGATGGAGGGATTGGTGATCACTTCAATCACCGCGTTGCTGAATACATAGTCCGACACAGAATGATAATTCTCCAGCACCGTCTGTATTACGCTGTAAGTCATCTCCGGATTTTCAGCCGTAACCTTCAGCACAAACAGGTTCGTCTCCGGGATCAAGGTTGCAGAGATCTGGGCATTTTCTGCCTCCTCCCCTGCCGCTTTGACAATTTCCGTCTTCATGACACTGCTTTTGAACACCGCCGACAAAACTTCTGCCATCGAATTCGCCGTATTCAGATTCGAATAACTATTTCCACTTCCGCCGCGCGCCATAACTGCCAATGTTGCAGAGGAAGTATATTCCGGTTTATAGCGCCATTCCATCACACTGCTCACCACCAGAACGCCTGCTGCGGCAGCCATCAGAATAAAGATCAGATTTTTTAACAGATCCTTTATCAATATTCTGATATTAATTTCATCCAACCGAATTAACTCATCCTGTTCCATTTCACCCTCCTACTCTGTCACCGCGACAATCAGATAGCTGACCATGCTTTTTCCATTTGGACTTTCATAGGTATATGTCACCTCATAAACGCCCTCCTTCGAAGTATCCACTCCATTTCCGATCTGCACATCATCCAGATTGCCCTCGCTTTCGTCCGGCTCAACCACTTTTTTCAAGTATTGTTCCGGATTCAGCTCCTCCCCTTTTTTCAGATAGACCAGATAGCTGTTCAGCACAATCTGCGGTGCCTCTTCGTCGAAGAATCCCTTCTCCACTATATGGACAGGAACCTCCAGTTCGCATACATCCCCGTATTCATTGGTCACTTCCAGATCTGCACTGTAGACTCCTTCTTTCGATTCATTGACATTGCTCGATACAATTTTAATCTTGCCGGAAATGTCTCCATC
>JALEVQ010000100.1 GCA_022788205.1 Robinsoniella sp.
ACTTTAGACACCTCAATTTTACCACAAGTTAGGTCTCTTTTTCTATTCACTTAACAGATGAAATGCAATAAACAGCTTAAATACAGTAACTATGTGGTTTACAGCCACTTTCACGGCACAGCCATGAATAATTCAGGTTAATAAATGTATTGGAGGAGAATGAAATGAAGAAAAACGTCTTACTTGCCTTGTCAATGACAGCAATACTCGGAAGCAATATTGTTCAAGCGGCAGATGTGTCGGAAACAGATGCAGCGACATACAATGTTGTAACCTCAGCAGAAACCACCAAAGTGATTTTAGATTCGGATATGCGATATCTAACAGACGATATGTATACATTAATGGTTCTGCTTCAGGCAGATGCGGCAGGCTATATCGATTTACTAGGAGTAACAACTGCAAATCCAGGAGTACGTGTAGAGACAGAAGCGCAGATGGCATTAGATATGTTAGAGAAGGTTGGGCGCACTGATATCCCTGTTTATATCGGTACAAATACCCCTCTCGATGGAATGTGGTATGCCGATAATGAACTGGTATCAAAATGGAATATGAGAGTCAGAGATTCCATGAAAGCCTCCCTTGATCCATATTCAGAGGTAGATTACAGCAGTATGAATCTTGGCGGAAAATACGACCCTACTGTCGCTGAAAATACAACTCTGAAACCACAAAATAATGCCGCATGGAAATTTATGATTGAGCAAGTTCAGGAATATCCTGGTCAAGTTGTAATCCTATCTATCGGGGCAGCTACGAACACAGCGATTGCGATTGAAAATGATCCGACATTTGCAGAAAATACAGCAGGGATTTATTATATGGGAGGTCAGACTCCTCTAGATGGATCTTATGGATATGGTTCCTTTAACTGGGCTTCCGATGCAAAAGCTGTAAATGTTTGCCTGAATGCAGATTTTCCAAAACAAGTTCTTATTCCGAGTGAGATTGCAGAAACTACAGTTCTGACAAAAGACGTTATGGATCAGATTGTTTCTGGTGATTCTGAAGTTTCCAAATTTTTAAAAGACATCGCATATTCAACTTGGGAAGAGGATCCAGACAGAACGCAGTCTTTTTGGGATGTGGTAGTACCTGCTGTTTTAATGCTTGATAATGTGACTGAAACTGAGGAAGTACGTTACATGACATTGTGCGAAGAAGTGGGACCATTTCTTGGCGTACTAAGACAATGGAAAGAAGAAAAAGCTCCGAAAGATTTACATCCTGTGCAGGTCGTATGGAGTGTAGACAATGATATTTATTGGGACTTTTTAGTGGATCTACTCACAAGCACTTTTTGAGTTCATATTTTTCACGGAACCGTATATGAAGCTCTCCCTTCAGGCGGATCTTATTATTATGAAAATTGGAAACGTGCACCGCTAGGCGCACTACCACAAAAAAGTTGCTGCCCATCTTTTTTATCTTGATGGCAGCAACTTTTTCGTGCTCTATTATTCTTACAGTATGCTTTGATGCCTGATTTCTATGCATTGCCACTCTACTGTTTTTTTATCACTTTTTACTTACTTTTTAATAGAACTGATGATCTCCGAGTCTCATTCCCTGACCATATCCTGTGTTGAAGTATAATGCTCCGCCTACTGGATTCTCACCATTTAAAGCTGCCTGGGCTGCCTGTACGCACTCATCCGGAACGCCATTTGCCAGTGCGCTTGCCAGTGCTCCACTGTATGCCGGCGTAAACTGACCACTCTGATAGATAACATCATAGATTGTGTTCGGGAATAAGCTGCTTGCCACACGGTTCAATACCACCGCTCCGACTGCGACTTTTCCATCCCACAACTGATTTCCTGCCTCACAATAGATAATCGCTGCGAGAAGTGTCAAATCATCCTGGCTGACCTCGATAGCAGGTTCTGTCTCATAGACAGGATCTTCGCTCTCATAAATTGGCTCTTCGTAGATCGGTTCCTCGTAATATGTCTCCGGCTCATAGATCGGCTCTTCATAATACGTCTCCGGCTCATATGGCTCGTCATAGTAAGTGTCATCATAGTATGTCTCCGGCACATAAGTGTCGTCGTAGTAAGTGTCATCGTAATACGTCTCTGGAAGATAGGTGTCGTCGTAATATGTATCTTCATATCCTGTCACGCCGTATGTCTCATAATCAGAACTGTATCCGCTCGATGCGCCGCTGTATGTCTGCGGCACATAATTTTCATTCGCCACTGCTGTGTCCAGAACCGGCACATAGCTCAAATCTGACAGTGCCATATATCCGATTGTCCCGTCATACAGACTGATCTTGGCAAACACGCCGTCGTTTGAGACCACATCCAGCTGCTGTCCCTCGCATGCGCTGCCCAAAACTGCCGATGTAAAATCTGCCTTTGCGTACACCTTCGCTCCTGTATAATTTGCCTCCATCACATTTCCCGGCACACCGTAAATGCTTGCCAGATAATCTGCGCTCTCGCCGAAGGCTAAAAATTCTGTCTTCACATAGCCTGTCACATCGCCTGATTGAATCAGTGACCACTCTCCATAGTTTGCCAATACTTCTGCTCCGCTTCCGGCAAATAAACTTCCAACGATCGAGCTCTTCTCAGAAGCCTGCTCACGAATATTTAAACTTCCCACAACGTCTGCGATCGCCATGGTAGTCGATGCATAATTATAATTGCCCGCAAATACATTTACATTAGAACACATAGAAAGTGCAAGTGCTGAGATTGTACTATATATAACTGGTTTCATTTTTCTTCTCATTGTATACCTCCTAATGCCTTCCTCATCAGATCGCGTATCTTTTCCCCTGTCTGATCCAAGAAGACCACATCCTTATCAACTTTTTAACCCTTTTTTAATGTATTTGTTACATAATTGTTAACTTTATTACAGATGTATTTTATAACAATGAAAAGTGTTTGTCAACCTTTTTCTTTCTTTAGCGCTATATTCTCCTACTTTTCCGCGTTTCTTCTCTGCCTGTTCACCTCATACATCAGGATTCCAGCTGCCATCGCTGCATTTAGAGACTCTACTTTTCCTTCCATCGGGATCTTGACATAGCAGTCAGCATGAGAGGCGAGCTGCTCAGTCAGACCGTTCCCCTCATTCCCGATCAGAAAGGCACAGGCAGAAGTATAGTTCTCCTGGTCGTAGCTCTGTCTGCCCTTTAAATGTGCCGCAAAAACTCTGACGCCCTGTTCTTTTAAGCTCTCCACAGTCTCCTCCGCAGAATCCACATATAAAAACGGCATTCTGTAAACAGAACCCATGGTGGAGCGAATCACTTTCGGATTGTAGAGATCGACACAGTCTCTGCTCAGAAAAATCCCATCAACCCCTGCCCCTTCCGCAGTCCGAAAGATCGTCCCCAGATTTCCGGGATCCTGCAGGTTCTCAAGGACAAGAAAAAATGGCTGTTCCTTTTTCCAGAAATCCTTCTTTTCATAGTGATACTGTCTCACAATGCTCAAAACTCCCTGTGGCGTCATGGTGTCAGAGGCGCTCGCAAAGACGCGATCCTCCACAATCTCAATCTTTTCATCCGAGAGTATCCTTTTTTCCTTCTTGTAAAAGCTTTCCGAGACATACGTCTTTACGATCCGCTCTTTCGGAGCCTCCTGATACATTCGAAGACCTTCCACCAGAAACACATCCTGCTCTCTTCTGGCTTTTCCTTTTTTTGCCAACTGCACAATATTTTTGATCTGTTGATTTGATGTACTGGTAATCATATCTTTCCTTTCCCTAAAAACGGATAGCTGCGACACATACAAAAAACATATGATATCTGCAGCTATCCGTTTCATTCCATTCAAGAACACCATCCTGGGTTCTTCCTTTTATCTGTTATCTCAAACTGTCCGGCACACGGTCTGACTGTTCTCTCGAAGCATTATGTCAATTTCTTCAGTTTTTCATTGTTGCCGACTGCCAGAAGCACTTGATCACTCTGAAGCGGTTCATCCGGATCAAGCACGACATGAAATTGTGTACCCTGGCGCACTCCCACGATGTTGATCTTGTATCGTCCGCGGACGTCAAGCTCTTTCAGTGTTTTTCCAACCCACTCAGAAGGCACCTTCATCTCCACCATACTAAAGTCAGACGACAACTCAAATGTATCTATAAACTTTCCAAATACCATATTTTTGGCGACGCGTGATCCCATCTCCGACTCTGGAAAAATCACATGATCGGCTCCCACTTTTCGCAGAACCTTCGCGTGGATCGGATCTTTGGCTTTTGCCAGGACATAAGGAATACCTGCCTCTTTTGCCTGGATGGTCGCCATAATGCTCGCCTCTGTGTGATCCGAGATCGCCACAATCGCTCCGTCCATATCCCCGATTCCCATCGTCTCATAGATTGCAGGATCGATCACATTTCCCGTCACCGCATACGTCACCTGGTCGGCAATATTCTGCACTCTCTCTTCATTCACATCGATCGCCAGCACTTCACAGCCGTTCTGACAGAGATTCACCGCGACACTGTTTCCAAAAGATCCCAGCCCGAATACTACAAAAGATTTTCCTGCCATACTCTAAATTCCTTCGCTTTTTCACTCAGTTTTCCGCTTCGCTGACTGGCGGAATTAAATTGCCAGTGCTCTGCTCACACGATACCAGTACTCTGGAATGCTCTTCTGCATTGCCAGTGCCTCGTTGATATCGAAATCCTGGAAATCTCCATGGCGATATCCGACAACGCGGTTGGTTTTTCCTTCGCACAGCAAATCTACCGCATAAGCGCCCATCATGGAAGCATACACACGGTCTTTACATGTCGGGCTTCCGCCGCGCTGCATGTGACCTAAGATCGTTGCTCTCGTCTCAACGCCTGTGGCAGCCTCGATACGGCGCGCCATACTTGTGGAATGTCCGATTCCCTCTGCGTTGATGATGATGTGATGTTTCTTGCCGCGTTTTCTTGTGGCAATGATATTGTTGATCAGCTTCTGCTCATCATAGTCATATTTTTCAGGAAGCAAAATATCCTCTGCACCGTTTGCGATACCGCACCACAGAGCGATATATCCAGCATTTCTTCCCATAACTTCGATGATACTGCATCTCTCATGAGAGGTAGAGGTATCACGTACTTTGTCGATTGCTTCCATTGCTGTGTTGACAGCAGTATCAAAGCCGATCGTATACTCTGTACATGCAATGTCAAGGTCGATTGTTCCCGGCACGCCAACGGTGTTAATTCCTAAATTGGCAAGCTTCTGTGCTCCGGCAAAAGATCCGTCACCTCCAATGACAACTAATCCATCAATTCCATGCTTTCTGCAAACTTCCGCACCACGCTTCTGACCTTCCTCTGTGCGGAACTCAGCACAGCGTGCTGTGTAGAGAACAGTACCACCTTTTGAGATTGTATCGGATACGTCTCTCGCCGTGAGATCTTTGATCTCTTCGTTTAAAAGACCATTATAACCTTTGTAGATTCCTTTTACTTTTTTTCCTTTGCTGAGCGCTTCTCTGACAACCGCACGAATTGCAGCATTCATTCCAGGCGCATCTCCACCGCTCGTCAAAACTCCAATGGTATTAATTTCTTTTGCCATGTTATTACCTCCTGTTTTTATAGGCTCCTACAGCGATAATTTATTCTATTTTCTCTAACATTCTAATGCATTTTTCCGACATTTTCAATACTCTTTTCTACAACTTTTACATTCTCTTTTCCAAAATTCTCAACAAGCTGACTGACCAACTGTTCATTGGCATTGACAGACCACCCTTCCGGCAGTCTCCTGAGGGCTTTTGGATTTCTGATGTAGATAATCACAGGGTCTTTTCCGTCAGAATCTTTCAAAAAACTGTACAGTTTTGTCTCGGATTTCTTGAATGTCTCAATGTCAGCAAACTGAATCCACAATTCCTTCGGCGCATCCTCAAAGGTCCATATTTTTTCGCAGACCAGCCTGCTCGCTCTGTCCTCCTCCGCGGACACTCTCCCGCGCACAAAAATCTTGGCATCTGTCTTCAGAAGATACCCATACCGCTCATAGTCTTTCGGGAAAACAATCACTTCCACTGTTCCCACAAGGTCTTCCAGCGTGAGAAATGCCATAGTCTTATTATTTTTCGTATATTTGACCGTCTTTGATGAGATCATGCCTCCGATGATCCTGCGCTCTCCGTCCTGTACCTTGGAATATCCAGTCTCCTCGTCCAGCATGAAATCCTGGGTCACGGCGGTGATCTGTCGTCTCCACTGAGCCTCATATTTCTCAAGAGGATGTCCGCTGATGTAGATACCCAACACCTCTTTCTCCAGAGCCAGCATCTCCTCCTTCTCATATTCCTCGACATCCGGCAGCTGGATCTCATATTCCTTCTTCTCTTCCTCGCTCACAAAATCAAACAAGCTGAGCTGCCCCGTCATCATCGTCTTTTTCTTTTTTGTCACACTCTCCATGACGCTCTCATAGACCATGATCAGCTGTCTTCTCTTCGCGCAAAAGCTGTCAAAGGCTCCTGACTTGATAAAATTCTCAACCGTCCTCTTGTTGATATTTTTGTCCGACACCCGCTCAATGAAATCTTTGAGCGATGTAAACGGTCCGTTTTTCTCACGCTCCTCCACAATCTCATCGATCACTGCACCGCCGATGCTCTTGATCGCTGAGAGTCCATAGCGGATTCCTTTTCCATCGACCGAAAACGTCCGGTCACCCTTGTTGATATCCGGAGGCAGAATCGCGATTCCCATCTGGCGGCATGTCAAAATGTACTCTGCCACCTTCCCCGGGTTATCAATCACAGACGTCATCAAAGCCGCCATATACTCTACCGGATAGTAATATTTCAGCCACGCCGTCTGATACGACACAACGGCATATGCGGCAGCATGCGACTTATTGAACGCATACCGCGCGAAATCCGTCATCTCATCGAAAATTTTATTCGCGGTTGCCTCATCAATCCCGTTGCTGATGCACCCCGGAACTCCTTCCTCTGGGTTTCCATAGACGAAATTTTGACGCTCCTTTGCCATCACCGCCGCTTTTTTCTTTGACATTGCTCTTCGCACCAGATCACTCCGCCCCAACGTGTAACCTGCAAGATCACGTACAATTTGCATGACTTGTTCTTGATAGACGATACATCCGTACGTTTGTTCTAGTATCGGTCTCAATTTTTCACAGTCATAATGAATACTTTCCGGATGGTTCTTGCCTTGAATATACTGTGGAATAAATTCCATCGGTCCAGGTCTGTACAGGGAAATTCCTGCAATGATATCTTCCATGCTCTCAGGCTTGAGCTCTTTCATGAACCCTTTCATTCCTCCACTCTCAAGCTGGAAAATACCCTCTGTCTTTCCACTTCCGATCAAAGCAAGGACTTCCTTATCATTATAATCGATGTGATCGATATCAATCGTTTGTCCAGAACTTTTCTGCGCAAGTTCAACTGCTCTCTGGATTACCGTCAACGTGCGCAATCCGAGAAAATCCATCTTTAAAAGGCCTAATTCTTCCAATGTCGTCATCGTAAACTGTGTCGTGATCGATCCGTCAGATGCTCTGGAAAGCGGAACATATTCATCGACACTTTTCTGGCTGATCACGACTCCTGCAGCGTGCATCGAAGTGTGGCGCGGCAGTCCTTCGAGCCGTTTTGCCATGTCGATCAGTTTTTTTACCTGTGGATCTTCCTCGTATGCCTTCTTAAACTCTGTACTCTTTTCCAGGGCTTTGTCGATCGTGATGTTCAGCTCATTTGGCACCATCTTGGCGATGTTGTCCACCATCGCGTACGGCAGATCCATCACGCGCCCTACATCACGGATCACTCCGCGCGCCGCCAGCGTACCGAATGTCACAATCTGAACCACTCTGTCTTTCCCATATTTTTTCACCACATAGTCGATCACTTCCTGTCTTCTCTCGAAGCAGAAATCCACATCGATATCTGGCATGGAAACTCGTTCCGGATTCAAAAAACGCTCAAACAGAAGCTGGTATTTCATCGGATCCAGCTTTGTGATGTCGAGCGTATAGGCGACAATACTGCCCGCCGCTGACCCTCTGCCCGGTCCAACCATGATCCCTTGTTCCCTAGCATAATGAATAAAATCCCAGACAATCAGGAAATAGTCGATATATCCCATCTGCCTGATGACCCCAAGCTCATAGTCGAGTCTCTCATACAGATAAGGCTCCGGATTTGGATATTTTCTCTCCAAACCTTCTCTGCACAGTTTGTTCAGATATTCCCAGGAA
>JALEVQ010000101.1 GCA_022788205.1 Robinsoniella sp.
ACTTTAGACACCTCAATTTTACCACAAGTTAGGTCTCTTTTTCTATTCACTTAACAGATGAAATGCAATAAACAGCTTAAATACAGTAACTATGTGGTTTACAGCCACTTTCACGGCACAGCCATGAATAATTCAGGTTAAAGATTCCGCCGTAAAAAAGTCCAATCTCACCGTACAGCGCATTTAAAACAGGAAATCCCATAAATCCGATGTTGGAAAATGCACACATAAAGGCATAAAGCCCCTGATCTTTCTTTGGAAACCGCAGCAGCTTGACGACCAGAAGATAAAAGAATGGCATTAAAAAGTTGAGAACAGCGGCAATCAAAAAGACAGATAACACCTCATTGACAGGAGGACGGTTAGTTTGATCTAAGACGGAGGAGAAAACCATTGCGGGGAGTGTGACGTTCAGAATAAGTCTGGTCAGTCCCTGGTTTAAGGGCTTAGTCAGAATATGAACTTTGTAGAGAAAAAAGCCCAGAAAGATCAGTAAAAATAGTTGTGTCATTTGCGATAAAATAATAGAAAGATTCATAAACTGAGATACTCCTTTTGTATTTTTTATATAGTGTCAAAATATTGCATTGCATCAAAACTTTTCGGTACACTGCCTGCCTGTGGTGTCGTCAAATCAGATTTAATACCCTAGATCTTCTCCGATCAAAATTACTTTGATTCTTCCCGGAACCCTGCTATAGCGTGTGACAACTGTCTGGCAGCAGATGGTATCTGGACTTGTACAGTCAGCACAAAGCCCCGTCTTCTGACAAGGTGTCTTGATGTCCAGGCGGATGGTGTTCATAGGAGCAGCCACATTGTGGATACGCGCGAAGGCAGCGTCTAAGTCGGGAACAAGTTTATTCATTCCCACCATCACGATGACATGCTCTGGTCCATAGATGAGAGCAGCGACGCGATTTCCGGTTCCGTCTGTGTTGACGAGCTCACCGTCATATGTAACGGCATTGCTGCTCATGAGATAGTAATCTGCTGAGAAGGCACTGCGGTAAATCGCCTTTGTCTCGTCCGGTGTCTTTGCGGTGCTGCGGTCGATCAGATTGAGATTTGCTGTCTTGAGTGCCTCCATAAGACCTGACTCTGACAAGGTGATAGAGCCGCCCCAGGTGACAGAAGAATGTTCCGGAATTAAATCTAAAACCAGTTTTACAGCAGTTTCTTTTGAGGAGCAGTAATAGGCTTCCATCCCTCGTTTTTGCAGCTTTTTGAGTACAGATGCAGATAATGTCTGATAATAACTTTGCTTTGCGTTCATATTGAATCCCCTTTGCCTTGTAAAGTCAAAGCAGATTTTTTCAATCTGCCTTGCGGTGTAATCATGATCTCATAGCAGCTATGCTGTCTGTCAGATAGAGATTACACTTATCTGACACAAATCAATCCCTGTATTTCTTTGTGTATTTATGCCGCAGAAACAGGGAATTATTTGATGAGAGGAACTTTGATGTCAAAAAATCTTAAGATATTATATCATAGTTTAGGAGGAAAATATACTTTTCATAAAAAGAAATCAATGCTATAATGTCTTAAGTTAAGCAAAGACAAGCAGTCTTGTGCTTCAGATCAGGCAGTAAAACAGGCGGATTAGTCTGATTTCTGCGCATCAGATAAAAAATATCAGAGATAGTTACTGAAGAAAAAGTTTTACACAGAGGAAAGGAGGATTGTGGTCTTTTACTCCCGGAAAACAAAAACAAAGAGTTCTCGACCGCAAACAATCGATGAAAAAAATCATAGAATTGATCCATGAGGAAGTAGTGAACGCTTTTACGGAGGCTGGATACGATGCAGCTTTTGCGAGGGTGACACTGTCAAACCGTCCGGATTTATGTGAATATCAGTGTAACGGTGCGATGGCAGCAGCAAAGACATATAAGAAAGCACCGATTATGATTGCCAATGATGTCGTGGCAGTGCTGGATAAGAGCAAAGTCTTCTCGGAGGCGAATGCAGTCAATCCGGGTTTCATTAATCTCCGCCTTGATCCACAGTTTTTGGCGGAATACTTGAGAACTATGCAGGCGGATGAAAATCTGTCTGTCGAGAAGGTACAGAATCCAAAGACGATTATGATTGACTACGGCGGAGCAAACGTGGCAAAACCGCTTCATGTAGGACATTTGCGCTCGGCAATTATTGGAGAGAGCATCAAGAGAATGGGGCGTTTCCTCGGACACAACATGATCGGCGATGTTCACCTGGGAGACTGGGGACTGCAGATGGGACTGATCATCACAGAGCTGAAAAAGAGAAAGCCAGAGCTGGTCTACTTTGATGAAAATTATACTGGGGAATATCCTCGGGAAGCACCGTTTACGATCTCAGAGCTGGAAGAAATTTACCCGACAGCAAATGCGTACTCAAAAGATCATCCTGAATTTAAAGAAGAGGCAATGCAGGCGACATATCTGCTGCAGCATGGAAATCGCGGTTATCTTGCACTGTGGAATCACATTCTGAATGTGTCAATTGCAGATTTAAAGAAAAATTACAGTAATCTGGAAGTGTCGTTTGATTTGTGGAAGAAAGAGTCGGATGCACAGCCATATATCCCGGATATGGTTCAGTATATGAAAGACAACGGATATGCTCACATCGATGACGGAGCGCTTGTCGTCGATGTCAAAGAGGAGACTGACACAAAAGAAATTCCACCGTGTATGATTTTAAAATCAGACGGCGCGTCTCTCTACAATACCACAGATCTTGCGACGATTGTGGAGCGAATGAAATTGTTTCACCCAGATGAAATTATCTATGTGGTGGACAAACGCCAGGAGTTGTATTTCACGCAGGTCTTCCGCTGTGCGAGAAAGACAAAGCTGGTGGAGGAAGATACAGAGCTGAAATTCCTGGGATTTGGAACTATGAATGGAAAAGACGGAAAACCGTTTAAGACGAGAGATGGCGGTGTGATGCGTCTGGAAAATCTGATCTCTGAGATCAATGAGGAAATGTATAAAAAGATTATGGACAACCATGAGATTGACCCGGAAGAGGCAAGACAGACAGCAAAAATTGTTGCGCTCTCAGCAGTCAAATACGGAGATCTCTCCAACCAGGCATCGAAAGACTATGTGTTTGATGTCGATCGCTTTACTTCATTTGAAGGAGATACCGGTCCATATATTTTGTATACGATTGTCCGGATTAAATCGATTTTAAACCGCTATCAGGGTCTGGGAAAGAATCTTGGAGAAGAGAAAATTGCGGCACCTTTCAACGAGAGTGAAAAAGCATTGATGCTGGAACTTGTCAAATTTAATCAGGTGATGGAAAATGCTTTCGATGAACTTGCACCGCACAAGATTTGTTCTTATATTTATGATCTTGCAAATGCGTTCAATCGTTTCTATCATGAGACAAAGATTCTTTCTGAGGAAGATGAGGAGAAACGTGCCGGATGGATTGCACTTCTGGTTTTGACAAGAGATGTGCTTGAAAATTGTATCCATGTGCTTGGATTTTCTTCGCCAGAGAGAATGTAGGAAGACTTGTGGGAGTAAAGGGTTTTCTGTGATGCAAAGAAATCAGGTCACTTGTGACAAAGGGGTATGATATATGATTTGTAAAAAATGTAGACAAGAAATTCCGGATGATGCCGTGATCTGCAAAAATTGTGGTCAGGTCGTCGAGGAAAATATGGAAAAAAAGGTGAGGGAAAAAGAAAAAGAGATTCAGAACATGGAAGAAACGGATGAGGAAGAACTCTCGATAGAAGAATTGTTGAGAGAACCTTTGCCGACAGAGTTTGAGGTAGTGGAGAAAGTGCCTTATCGGCAGTCGAAACAGTACACGGAGAGAAAGAAGCAAGTCAGAAAAAATGTTACAATGACAGTGGGGATGATGGCAGCTACGCTTGCTATGGCAGCCGGAACGTTCTTTCTCATAAAAAATGTAATGATGGAGCCGGATTCTTCGATCCAGGTTTCCAGAATAGAGACCGATGCGGATGATGGCAATGATCAGGTGATCGGAAAAGCAACACCAGCGGACAGCAGTGTGGTGGGAACAGCGACACCTGCAAGCAGCACTGTGACAGCGAAGAATCTCACGGAGACAGGAAAACAGACAGAAATAACGGAAAAGGAACAGCAGACGCAAAAACAGACGGAGACGGCACAGAAGACACAGACAGAGAGCCAAAAAGAGACAACGAAAGCAAAAGAAACGCAGGAGGAAACTGAGGCAGAGACGGAGAAAAAGCAGATTGGATCTGTCACGATTCAAGTCTCAGCAAGGGGCAAAGAGACAGAGGTAGTGCCGCCTGTCACCATCAAGAGAGAGCCGCGGACAAAGGAGAAAGAGACAGAGCCGCAGACGGTGCAGAAGGAGACGAATCCACCACAGACGGTGCAGAAGGAGACGAATCCACCGCAGACGGAGCCACCGCAGACAGAA
>JALEVQ010000121.1 GCA_022788205.1 Robinsoniella sp.
TGGATTGAGATAGAAAGGGGCGATTCTGTGGTATATGTTTTTGGGTATCTTCAGCACTGTTATGAGTCTGGGAAGCAGTGTGATCAGTAAGTATATTATTGATGCGGTTGCTGGGTACGATTCTAAAGGAATTATACCGGCGGCTGTATTCTATATTATGATGCATTTTCTCCAGATTGGTAGCAATGCCTGGACTGACCGTATTTCTGAAAAAGTTGAACTGAAAGTGGATCAGGAGATTCGAGCAGACGTTTATGATAAGATTATGGAGGCAGATTGGGAAGCTATGTCAGAATTCCATTCCGGGGATCTATTGAATCGTGTGGATAATGATGTAAGTAGTGTTTCCTCCAGTGTGCTTGGCTGGGCACCGGATTTTGTTATCAGATGTCTGCAATTTGCCGGCATACGGAAAAACATTCTGAATTTCCTTTGCGGTGTGCGTTTTATTCCAGACATCAATAAGCAGTTTTCGTGTTTCATTATGTAGCATGATAATCACCTCTCAACACTATCATAAACCCTATGTTAAATAGGTGCAGTATTATTTTGGATTGCTATAGAAGCTACCATCAGAGAATCCATGCGGCGCATTCCCGTGTTCAGCTTCATCAGAGTGACCATGCTGGAAGACGATTTGATAATACAGTCATGAATAAGGTCTATACCTGTTATTTCCTCAGAGGAGTTGCATATGGCACGGAATCTTCCAAGCGTACGGTCATTTAGCAGTTGCTCTTCGAAGCTGGTTGTATGTAGGGCGTATTGATAACGGATGTCAAACGGAAGGGTGTCTACGATTTCTTCATCCGTGAGCCTAAAGATTTCTTTCAGTATCAATGCACCAATGATTACATTCACTGGGGTATTATGTCTGGAAGGACAGTCACTGTAAAGCACAGAAAAAGGTGCCTCATCTATTTTCGGAAAGATATTTTCTGCAAAATATTTCGCCTAGGACTTTTCCAACAAGCGTTTTTCCCGATCTGTAAGATTTGTGGTAGCATCAAAGAGACTAATCTGTTGTGACTGATTTGTAGCAAATGACATTTGTTGTACACTCCTTGTTTAAAATCTGTCTCTATTATACTATATTTGAGGTTAATGTGTTAAATTTTCAAAGTGCTGTTAGTTGTCCATTTGTCGGGCAACTCATTATATGATAATAAGGCAATTCTGTTTACGGGACCTTCTGGCATTGGCAAAACCACTCAGGCGGAACTCAGGCGTGATTTCTAGGGAGCTGAGATTGTCAATGGGGATGTTTTTCTAATTCGTAAATGGGATGGTCGTTATTGTGCTTTTGGTACACCGCTCCATGGTTCCAGCCCGTACTGTGGAAATAAAAGTGCGCCTATCGTAGCTGTCATTGTGTTGCATCAGGGATCAGAGAATTATTTTGAGACTCTGAATGGCTATGAGATACTTTGCCATTGTCTGCCAGAGGTCTATTGTCCGGAGATGTCAGATGAAATACGGGAGATTCTATGGGAAACCGTAGATGATTTTTCTCAGAAATTCCAGTGTATCGACTTATATGCAGACCTGACCGCGAGTCAAACGAACTGGTTAAAAAGAAACTTGGCTTATAAGAAAATGAGAAAAAAGACGAAATGTGGATAAGATTTGAAATCCATTCGCCTCTTTTTATTGTAAAAGCCCAGTCTCAGTGAACGGCAGACAAGGCGATATGCGAATCTGGAAGGGCTTTTATAATTAGCAGTGACGCTGTCAGGCATCATATCCGTTGGGTTGTAATTCTAAAAAAGGTAGTTTGTTCAAAAGAAGGGGGAAAATGAAATATATAAAAAAGTACAAAAAAAGAAAAAAACACTTGCCTACATTGACTTTTGGAGTTATTTTTATTAGTAGAAACCGGATTTTGAAATCAGGTGTTTGAAGCGTGTAATTTTGAGTGAGGACTTATGAGAAAGGAGAAAACAAAAATGGAAAAACGAGGAGGAGGTATAGCGGGAAAAATCATAGCGCTCATTTTTCTGGTGATTTCAGTGGCGTTTGCGGGGATGCTGGTTTATACCAAAATGATTCCTGAACAGATGCTGACTATCATTGGCGTATGTCTACTGGTTCTGGTATTTTTAGTGGGAATACTGACATGGAACAGACATCATGTGATCCGCTTTAGCATCGGAACCTGTTTGGCAGTTGCGTTGTCGGTGGTTTATATTTTAGGTGATGTTTATGTCTATAAGACAACATCCACCATTGCACAGATTTCCGGTGTGACTACAGAGATTGCGCAGGTGGGAGTTTATGTGCGGAGCGATGACAAGGCGGATTCTATTGAGACTGCACAGAAATATAACTATGGTATTCTTGCGGAACTGGATCGAGAAAGTACAGACGGTGCAGTGGAACAGATCAAAGAGGAGATGGGAGAGGATGTCACCATACAGGAATATCAGGGATTGACCGATCTGATCGACGCTTTGATGCATGAAGAGACAGATGTGATTGTCTTAAATCAGGCATATATGGGAGTTATTGAAGAAATGGAAGGCTATTCTGATGTAGATAGCAAAATCCGTCAGATTGACACAAAAAATATTGAGACCGTGATTGAGACGAAGGCTTCTACGAGAACTGAGAGCCAAAGTTTCCGTCAGACAGAAGAGTCTGGCAACAGCAGCACTCAGAGTACCGGCAGTAACGACAGTGAT
>JALEVQ010000122.1 GCA_022788205.1 Robinsoniella sp.
TTATTCGGAGGCAGCATGCGTCTGAGCAATGACTCCTTGAGTTCTGGACTATAGTTCATAGTGAAAGCTCCTTTCCGTGATAGCTATATACTACCACAAAAACTTTTATTTTTCACTGACATCTATCCTAACACACAGGGGAACAAAACATCATAGATATGATAAAAGAAGAGCAGATAAAACTGGGATATAGAAGCGAGACAATCAGATTATATTATCCTTTGGAGTCTCTGAATCAGCTGATCGGGGAACAGTGCAATGTCGAACAAATGCGAGAAAAACTGAAGGAATTTAGTGAGATAGAGAAGGAGCAATTAGGAGCAGTAGTAGTGTCAGCAAAAGGAAAAAGATTTTGCCTGATGATTCCTCCGAAAGGAGTCGACTATATACATGAGTGTGTGAAAGACAGTGAATTTTTGGTGGAATTTATAAGAACGATCGAGAAACATGGCTGTACGTTAGAAGAAATCGTACAAGTTTTCAGAAAATATTCGAACAAAGTGCAAGTAGAAGAGATGGAGAATAGTGAATTTAACAATCTAATCTATTTCGAAGATGGGATACCAGATAGTTACAGATATTGCCTGACATTTGAAGGCTGCCATGTAACATATCATAGATTTACAATCTTTGATTATGAAAGTTTTCAGTTCTGATAGAAGAAGAGATAGAAGACATAATGGAAAGTAGGCTCTGTGGTTAAAAGAGAGTCTATTTTCTTTTTTACCTCACCTTAATGTTATCGTATGAATAATACTAATAACAAAACAAAAACCTATCATCAAAGAAGATCAGGTAGGGAACATATATTCCTATATCCAACAAAAAGCGATATTTACAAAATTTCAACAAATGAAGTATAATGTCATTAACAATATCAGTTGTTTTATAAACAAAAAATCAAAAAAAGAGAGTGAATAGACATGCCAAAAATAAAAATATGCGGATTAACTTCCATCGAAGAAACAGCTTTTCTTAAACAAAATCAAGTAGACTTTGCTGGAGTTGTTGTATTTTTTCCTAAAAGCAAGCGAAATGTTTCCATAGAACATGCAAGAGAAATTATTAATGCTTTAGATCCATCCATCCATTCTGTCGCTGTCACAGTTTCTCCTTGTGTGGAAGAAATAAAACAGATCGAACAGGCAGGTTTTCATTATTTGCAAGTTCATGGAGAATTGGCAGAAGATGTCCTGAATTCAGCTAAGATACCAATTTTTCGTGCGTTTAATATTTCAAATGTGTCAGAATACTCAAAATTGCATCATTGTTCAAAAATCCACGGATATGTCTTTGATGCCCAAGAACCTGGAAGTGGAAAAGTCTTTGATTGGTCGACTGTAAAATCGATTCCAAGGGATGAAAAGTTATTTATTTTAGCGGGTGGTCTGACACCACAAAATGTTGCATCTGCTGTAAACTTTGTAAAACCAGATGTAGTAGACGTAAGTTCTGGAGTAGAAAATGATTCCGGAAAAGGAAAAGATCCAGAAAAAATCATGCAATTTGTCCAAAATGCTCGCAAAACTCTGTCAATCTAAAAAATCGTAGGCACGATTATCAGAAACCGAATCTTTGAAAAATGAATTGAACGATTGACACACGATTGTGGTCAATGATATAATTGTTTCAACAAATCAGCCTATGTAATGAAGGGTATCATCATCACAGAACGGTTATTTACATTTACACGGGAGACAAGGCAGTCAGATCTTTTATTTGGCTGTCTTTTTTCTTATTTTGGAAACATAAAGTAGATAGAGATTTTATTGAAAGGAGTTAGATGGAATGGGAAAATTAGATAAGTTGTATTGGAAGATGATGGAATGGTTCCAAGGAGATGCAAAACGTATCCAGCATTTTATCAAAGTACAGAACATTGCTAAGCAGATCGGTGAGCAAGAAAACATCGATTCCTCAACACTGTTTGTATTGGAAGCATCGGCAATGGTACATGATATCGGCATCCGGGCTGCTGAGGAAAAATATGGGAAGTGCAGCGGTAAGCTTCAGGAAGAGGAAGGTCCAAAGGTGGCAAAGCCTCTTTTAGAGGAACTGGAATTTGATGCATCTGATATTGAGCGAATCTTATATCTGATTGCGCATCACCACACTTATAGTGAAATTGATGGGATTGATTATCAGATTCTGGTGGAAGCTGATTTCCTGGTCAACTTTCTGGAAGAAGCTACTCCAAAGGACACAATCAAAAAAACGTGTGAAAAGGTGTTCAAGACAAAAACAGGCATCGAAATGTGTAAACTGATGTATGAAGAGAGACAAAAACAGCCGATCTCAGAGACTTGGGCAAATGATAATATTCAAGAGCTGGATGACTTTATTGAATCACAGGGAATTTATATCCGTCAATAATTAGAAACGGTACCATGTACAGGTAAGCACAAACATAGACGCTAAAAATAAAATAGAGATGATCTTTTGGTTTCGGGTCTTGACATAAAGTAGACTTTATCCCTTATCATGGAGAAAAAGGAACAGAAAGGAAAGCAAGATACCATTGCTTTAGAGTGAATCACATGGGATATATCACTTATTTTGCCCTTCCAGCACTTGCTATGACGTTAGTGGGAGTCTATCTTTATTTTTATTTGAAACGCATCCTGAAATTTTTTTGCAAAAAGGCGGATAAACGTATCACGCGATTTTGTCTGATTCTTTTGAGCATAGCGTTGGTACTACCGGCAATCAATATTTGGAGTGTACAGGCAGTTATCGTTCTTCACTTTTTCGCATTTTCTCTAGTTGTTGATATCGTCTTTTTTCTGTCTAAGAAAATTTTTCGAAAAAGATCTCTAGTCTTATGGAAAAAGATCTATCAGTGCGGGGTGCTTCCAGTTTTCGGCGTGATACTGGTTCTTTTTGGCGGATGGTGGAATATGGTTCACCCAGTCGAGACGCATTATACCGTTTATACGCAAAAAGAGATACGAGAAGAAGGATATCGGATTGCCTTGATATCTGATCTCCATTTCCCGACAACTATGAATTTGGAGAAACTGCACACTTACTGTGAAAAAATTTCGCAGACCAGTCCAGATTTTATTGTATTGTGCGGCGATATTGTCGATGAGAGGACACCACGCGCACAAATGCTGGAAGTTTTTCCAGAGCTTGCCTCCATGAAAAGCACATACGGTGTGTTTTATGTCTATGGTAATCATGACCGTGGCAGATATTCCAGAGATACACAGTTCACTGAAGGAGAATTAGCACAGGTGATAAATGCATCGGGCATCCATATACTTTCCGATGAAATCTACACGATCAACGATGACTTGACTTTGATTGGCAGAGAAGATCGCTCTGCTTTTGTGAGAAAAGATTCGCAACAGCTTTTGGAAGAGGCAGACAAAAATACGTTTCTGTTATTGTTAGATCACCAGCCGCGTGAACTTATTGAAAGTGATACTGCTGGATATGACCTTCAGTTGTCCGGTCACACACATGGGGGTCAGATTTTTCCTGTAGGACTTTTCAGTGAATTATTTTCTAGATTTGGCGATATGAATTATGGATATGATCAAATGGAACATATGCAGGTTATTGTATCTTCCGGAATAGCAGGATGGGGATATGCGATTCGCACTGGCAGTCATTCTGAATATGTCATTATTGATCTGAAAAAGCAATCAATATAAATAAAGCAATAAATAAACAGAATAAAAAACAATTCAAAAACTGTTCGCATTTTATTCATTAAGGAAACTGTTCGTGTGACGTTTCAGATGCGGACAGTTTTTTGACGTATTTCAATTTATTAAACGAAATAATTTGAGGAAATAAAATTAGATATGGAAAATAGAAATATCAAATATCCAAGAGACAGACGTCTAAATCAAGTTAGTCTGAAATAGAAAGTGAGCAGTGAGTCGGGGATAAATTGACTTCTGCAAAAGATAAGCAATCAGCGAGAACAGGAAGGGGATCAATAGTATGGTGAAGAGACAAAATTTTAATAACAATAACAATCCAGAGTACATAGATGTAGAATACCAAGAGACCACAGAAAATACGCAAAATGCAGACAGTGACAATGTAGATCATGAAAGTGGAGTCAAGGAAAATAATGAGTCTGAGGATACAGAACGAATCAGAAAAGATGTGAAGGGTGGATCTGGAAAAAAGACGGCGAAGATTATTGGCGGAGTAGCTGGTGTTATTTTGTTAGGAGCGGTTGCATCCGGATCTTTTTATGAAATCAAGGAACAGGAGCAAGCCGTTCTCGTAACTTTCGGAACGGCAAAGCCAGTGACAACTGCAGGACTCCACTTCAAGATTCCTTTCATCCAACAAGTACACAAAGTGAACACTACCATCAAAGGTATCCCGATCGGATATGAAATGCAGTCAAATGTGTATGTGGACGATGAGGCGACTATGATTACAGCAGATTATAATTTTGTCAATGTCGATTTCTTCGTTGAATATCAGGTATCTGACCCAGTCAAATATCTATATGCTTCGAAACAGCCAGAAGAGGTGCTTCGGAACATGGCACAGCGCTGTATACGAACAGTGATTGGCAGCTACGACGTAGACAGTGTGCTGACAACTGGAAAAAATGAAATTCAGGCAAGCATTAAAGATATGCTGATTCGTGAGTTGGATCAAAATCAAATTGGAATCCAGCTTGTTAATATTACCATCCAGGATTCAGAGCCGCCGACCGCAGAAGTTATGCAGGCGTTTAAAGCAGTTGAAAATGCAAAACAGGGAAAAGAGACGGCACTCAACAATGCGAACAAATATCGAAATGAAAAAGTTCCAGATGCGCAGGCAAAGGCCGACCAGATTTTAAAAGAGGCGGAAGTCTACAAACAGCAAAAAATTGATCAGGCCACTGCACAGGCAGCCCGTCTGGAATCTCTCTACACCGAATATCAGAAAAATCCTGAGATCACGAAACAGAGAATGTTCTATGAGGCAATGGAAGAAGTCTTACCAGATGTGAAATTGATCATCGATGGAAGCGATGGTGTGCAAAAAGTACTGCCGCTGGAATCTTTCATACAGGAGAGCACACCAAATGAATAAGGTTCAAAAAATTTGAATTTTCAACAAAAATACTTGATTATATGAGGAGGAATTCATATATGAAAACGAAACAAAAACTTATCACCGCAGTGGTGGGAGCTGTGGCTGTCTGTATCATAGGATCATCATCTATCGTAATCACAGCAGAAGATGAATATAAATTAGTACGTCAATTTGGAAAAGTAAACCATGTCATTGATGAAGCCGGTATCAGTTTTAAAATTCCTTTTATTCAGAGTGCTGATACCCTTCCAAGAAAAATATTATTATTTGATTTAGAACCATCGGATGTAATTACAAAAGACAAAAAAACAATGATCACAGATTGTTATGCCTTGTGGACAATTGAAGACCCATTAAAATTTGCGCAGACTTTAAATTCTTCTGTCAGCAATGCAGAAGGTCGTCTCAACACAGCGATCTACAACGCGACCAAAAATGTCATCAGTAATATGAATCAGGACGAAGTGATCACAAGCCGCGACGGTGAACTTCAAGAAGCTATATTAAAACATATCGGAACGAGCCTGGAATCATATGGAATTCATCTGATTGAGGTTGAGACAAAAAGGCTTGACTTGCCTTCAGACAATAAAGATTCTGTGTATGAGCGTATGATCTCAGAGCGCGACAACATGGCTGCCACCTACAAGGCCCAAGGTGAAGCGGAAGCACAGGTGATCCGAAATTCTACTGATAAGGAAGTAGAACTGCTTTTGTCGGATGCTGAAAAAAATTCGGAGATCATCCGAGCAGAAGGTGAAGCAGAATATATGAAGATTTTAGCCGAAGCATACAGCGATGACGACCGTAAAGAATTTTATACCTTTGTCAGAAGTCTGGATGCACTCAAAGCATCCGTCACCGGTGAGGACAAAACCATTATTCTAGACGAAAATTCACCGATCACTCAGATTTTTTATCAGTAAGAGCACTATCCAGTGCTTCCAATAGCTGATGTATATAGACTGATATGCAGTGGTGTAACCGAAAAAGCCACTGTGTATCAGTCTTATATTTTACATCGAAGGTCAGGGAAACTTTCAACGGATAAAAAAATGTAGTATAATAATGACAATAAATCCTCCTATGCTGAGGAAGGAAAGGAAGAAAAAGGGATGGAAATTGTTTTTCCGGATTATAAAAATTGTCTTGCAAATCTTGCATGTTCTATTTTGAAAGAATTCCATGTGCCATATCCTGAAAATGGAACATTAAAGATGGCAGATGAACTGATGCGTCATCCATATAAAAATATTGTGGTCATACTGCTCGATGCCATGGGGCAGACAGTCCTAGAAAAAAACTTGGCACCGGATGGCTTTTTTCGCCGCCATCTCATCGGGACATACAGCTCTGTATTTCCTCCTACTACCGTTGCAGCCACCACATCCATCAGCAGTGGTCTGTTTCCTTCCCAACACGGTTGGCTTGGATGGGATTGTTATTACAAAGCGATTGATAAAAATGTGACGGTTTTTTTGAATACGGAGATGGAAAGCGGTATTCCTGCAGCTGATTATAATGTTGCTTTGAAATATTGCCCCTACACACATATAAGTGAACAGATCAAAGAGGCAGGATATCAGGCTTATGAGGTGACACCTTTTGTTGATCCATATCCAGATTCTTTCGATGCCATCTGTACAAGAATCCAGATGTTGTGTCAGAAGGAAGAAAAGAAATATATCTACGCTTATTGGATAGAGCCAGACAGCACCATGCACAGAACAGGGTGTGATTCGCAGCAGGCAAAAATGGTTCTATGTGCTTTAGAAGAAAAAGTACAAGTACTGTGTGAAAAGCTGACGGATACCCTTGTACTTGTCACGGCAGATCATGGTCAAATCAATTCAGAAAATATCTCGTTAAAAGATTATCCACAAATATTGGAATGTCTTATTCGGATGCCATCGATTGAACCGCGTGCTGTAAATTTTTTTGTAAAAGAAGGGTATCACGAGCAGTTTAAGCGGGAGTTTTCCAGAGAGTTCGGCGATCAATTTTTGCTTTTGACGAAAGAAGAGGTAAAAAGCAAAAAATTGTTTGGACCTGGAAAAGAACATGCACGATTCGATGAAATGTTAGGGGACTATTTAGCAGTGGCGATCGGAGACTGTTCCATCTTTCAATCCGATCGCAAGTTTATTGGGGTACATGCCGGTTTGACAAAAGATGAAATGATGATACCATTGATTGCAGTAGAAAAGAAATGAGAGAGTATGTCGAATGGAAAATGAAAATAAAAGGAATGATATAAGACAACATATCGTGTTTTCAGGCAGGGTGCAAGGTGTCGGATTCCGATACCGCGCTTATTATATTGCACAATCGCTTGGACTTACGGGATGGGTAAAAAACACATGGGATGACAAAGTGGAGATGGAAGTACAAGGCATCAAAGAAGCAATCCAGCGTATGATTTTGCTTCTGCATGAGCAAAATTATATCTGTATTGAAGAAATGCACTCAAATGAGATTCCGCTTCAACAAGAGACAGGATTTCATATACGCTAAATTCACCTGTATCGCACTTGCATGATAGAATCTAATTTTGAAATATATAACAAAATAAGATAGAAATAACAAAATAGAAGAGATGATGGCAATTTTTTCCTCCTATTATCAAATATTTATATATGCAGAGTAAAATCTTTTAGAGCTATAATAAGCTAAATGAATTGAATGATAAGCAAGCACCGAATCAAAGAGATTCGTGCCAATAAAAAGGAGGACATTTTTATGAGAAGAAAACAGTTATTCACGATGGCATTGGCAGCAGCTCTGTCACTCAGTGTTTCTGCACCAGCTTTTGCTGCTGAACAGCAGGAGACAGATCCACTTTCCATCAGCAACGCAGTTGTCACAGAGCTGAACGTTACGGTAGATGGAAAAGATATGAAAGTGACAAAATATGAGGATTGCTATGTTGCAAATCCTACTAATGTGGCTATTATTCCAAATGAAGATGGAATTGATCAGAAGGTAAGCATCTATGTTCCAGAAGGAGCAGATGAGAATTCACCGATCATTTTCTATGTCAACAACGCTGGATGGTTTATGGATGCTTATGCAATGCGCCGCCAGGTAGAAGATGGTGCAGAATACAGCAGCACTAGCGATACCGATGAAATCGGAAAAGGTCTGGCAAGCGGATATGTAATCGTAAGTTATGGATGCCGCAGCCGTAATGATAACCCAGATGCAGATGGCAAGTATGTCAGCCATTCTCCAGCAACTATGGTTGATACAAAGGCTGTAATCCGTTATCTGCGCTACAATCAGGCAAATCTGCCAGCAGGTAATACAGACAGAATCGTGATCACCGGAACATCAGGCGGCGGAGCACTCTCTACAGTTATCGCAGCCAGCGGAAATAGCTCTGATTTCTTTGAAGGACTGTATGAGATTGGCGCAGCAGGTATGGAAAAGAATGAGGATGGAACTTATACTTCCACTATCAATGATGATATTTTTGGAACGATCGCATACTGCCCGATCAACGATCTGCGTGAAGCATCCGAGGCATATGATTGGACTTATCAGAACACACGTCAGCGTCTGATCGACGAGGGACGTACAGATGCATTCCAGGATCCTATCACAGAAGATTATACTGCTGAAGAAATGATGAAAGCATCCGCAGAGCTGGCTCAGGACTATGCTGATTATGTAGATGGACTTGGTCTGAAACTGGAAGATGGCACAGATCTGACTTCTGAAAATCTTCAGTCTGCAATCATTGGTCTGCTCAATGCAGGACTTGCTGACGCAGCAAATGATCTCGGCGCTGACAAGATGAAAGAAGAGCTGGCAGGCAATGCAATTTATTCAGGTCAGAATGTTGTAGAAGCTTACAATAGCACCAGCGAAGACTGGGCAGACTTCCTTGAGTTTGATGAGAATGGTGTTCCGACAATCTCTGACTATGATCAGTATCTGTATTTCGTTGCAAGAAACCAGGCTCTGAAGGTTACTCCTGCATTCAGTAATGTTGGACTTGGAAACGCAGAGCAGAACGAGGACAGCTTATATGGTTCTGAAGACTATGCATACTGCCCATTCACAAGATACTCTTGGAATAACGATAAAGCAGAGAACGGTTATGGTCTTGATGAGACTGGTCTGAGCTGGGATGAATATCTCGAGACAGAAGATGGTCAGGAACTGGCAATGCAGCTGCAGATGTCTTCACCGATCCCATATCTGCGCAGTGAGACAAACGGCGACTCCGCTCCATACTGGTATGTTCGTCATGGTCTGCGCGACCGCGATACTTCCTTCGCACTGCAGACAGTTCTGTATTACTCTATCATCAATGATGATTCTATCAAGGGTGTAAACTTCCTGCTGCCATGGCTGCAGCCACATTCAGGTGACTATGATGTACAGGAAGCTTATGCATGGCTCGAAGGAGTTTTAGCTGAGGCAGACAATCAGTAACTTGAAAGTCTTAACACAGGTCTTAACTTTATTGTCTTTATAATATAGAAACTGCCGTATAGGGTATTTCATCTCTTTTCCCTGTCCTATACGGCAGTTTTCTTTTAAAAGTTAATAATATATGAATTAAAAGAGTAGATTGCAACATTTATATGCAACATGATTCATGTAATTAAGAAGATTTTTCAGAAATAACTTGTATTTTTTTTTAAAAGTGCTATAATGAAGTTTATGAAAAGGAAGCATAGCTCAGCTGGGATGAGCGTTCGCCTCACACGCGAGAGGTCACGGGTTCGAGCCCCGTTGCTTCCATCTGAAAAGCCCTGTATGTATGGGGCTTTTTTATTTTGTTAAGCGAAAAGATTCCCCTGGTGATATTGGAAAAATCGATCGAGAAATCATCACAAATTAATGTTAAGATTTTTTGGTTGTAAAAATTTTTAAGTTTGGTATATTAAACTTAATGGCAATCTGGGAAGGATGATAAGATATGGCAAAAAATCGAATATTAATCGTTGAGGACGAGGAGGCGATCGCCAGAATGATCGCGATGAATCTGAAAGTAGCCAACTATGATACGCAGATCTATTTTGATGGGACACAGACGGCAAAGGCACTGGAACAGGATCACAACTATGACTTGGCTTTACTGGATGTGATGATCCCGGGAATAGACGGTTTTCAGCTTCTTGAGGTCATGAAACAGTATAAAATACCCGTCATTTTTCTGACAGCAAAGGATGACCTGAATTCTAAAATTCAAGGACTAAAAGGCGGAGCAGAAGACTATATCGTAAAGCCTTTTGAAATACTGGAGCTCCTAGTGCGAATGGAAAAGGTTCTGGAGCGCGCAGACAAGGTGAATCATGTGCTTCAAATTCTCGACATGGAAATCAATTTTGCCGAACATACGGTAAGGCAAAAAGGGCAGGAGATCGCCCTTAAACCGATGGAATTTGAATTGCTTGCTGTGCTGGCAAAAAATAAAAATATTGCAATATCCAGGGAAAAGCTTTTGAAAATGGTCTGGGGAATCGATTATCAGGGAGAAACACGCACGGTAGATGTGCATATCGGGCAGCTTCGAAAAAAGCTTGGACTTGGGAATCACATCAAGACCATTTCAAAGCTTGGGTATCGTTTGGAGGAATAAACGGTGAAACTGAGAACAAGGATGATCGTGATCAGCGGTATTGCGATTCTGATCGCGCTGACGCTGACAAATGGAATTATCTGGATCGTTACAAATAAAAGCCAGAGAAATGAGGCATATATTCAGGCATTTCAGAACAGCTACATGGTGATGAAGGACTTTGATAAGATACTAGAGCAATGTGACAAAGGATCTTTGGATAACAGTCTGCTGCAATACTATTTTAAAACATACAAGACAGACGGAAACCAATTCGATGATTACAATATCTGCATCCGTCAGATATCTTCGGAAGATAGCAGCGAACAGTATGAGGAGATTTATAACCATACCGTGTTTTCCGTCGATGAATTGATGAATCTCGATTACATAGGATGCAGCGGAAGTGTAGAGATGGGATATCACCTCATGGACTACGGCGGAGGACAGTATCTGATTTTCTATATGCCTTACGAAAATAATGTTAGGATGCTTCGAATCGAGGATATCTCATATGTCCAGGATTACATGGAAAATCTTGCCATTGTCATGGTGATCCTCACATGTATCGTCACGGCTGTGACAATTCTGATCCTCTATATTGCTTTAAAACATGTTCTTCGCCCACTTCAGGAATTAAATGACACTACGCGCCAGATTGCGGACGGAATCTATGACAAGAGAGTTCAAATTGATACAAAAGATGAAATCGGTCAGTTAGCCGAAAATTTTAATCGGATGGCAGAAGCCGTGGAAGCCAGAACGCACAGTCTAGAAGAGTCTGAGAAACGAAAAACACTGTTTATGGGCAATCTGACACATGAGTTGAAAACTCCTATGACAGCGATCTCTGGCTATGCGCAGACCTTGCTGTCTATAAAGTTAAGCCCCGAAGATCAGGATGATGCGCTCCTTTATATCTATGAAGAGTGCAAACGGCTGGAACGGCTGTCAAAAAAAATGATGAAGCTTTTAGAATTAGATCAGGATGCTGAGCTGAACTTAGTCGAGATTCCAGTAAAACATCTTTTTGAAGCAGCGGAAAAGTCCTGTCAGGTATTGCTGAAAGAAAAGCAGATGACGCTGGAATGCACGGAACATGGAGAAATTTTCCGGATGGATTTTGATCTGATGACCGATGTGATGATCAATCTGATCGACAATGGTATTAAAGCGAGTAATCCTGGAGGTCGGATCTGCTTACATGCACATGACAACTGTATTGAAGTTCAGGACTTCGGACGGGGGATTCCTTTCGATGAGCAGGACAAAATCCTCGAGCCATTCTATATGATTGATAAATCCAGAAGCCGCAAAAGCGGCGGAGCGGGGCTCGGTCTTGCGCTAACCGCTCTGATCGCAAAGCGGCATCACATTGACATCCAGATTCAAAGTGAAGAAGGGAAAGGCACGCGTTTCATTTTACAATTTGTTTACAATTCGATGAATACTTGATGTAAAAATCCATGATAGGATATTGAAAAGAGAAAATCCTGTCGTGGATTTTTCTGTTGAAGAGACAAACCAGAGGAGGAAATCGATATGAAGAAAAGTAAAATTCTTGCTCTTATTCTGCTTGCTGCATTTGGAATATCCGGATGTCAGAAAAGCCCGGAGTCATCCATTGTTGTAAATAAAGATTTTGACAAACTGATCGATGAGGCAAAAAAAACAGGGGAAAATTCCATAAGTGTGGAAGATATGACACAGTACGATACGTATCAGACAACGATCCAAGACGAATCGTTCGGAGTGACCGTCAATGTGGATGCAAAGGTGGATATCCCCAAGACAAGTCAGCTCTCCGTTCTGCGCGTCAGTCAGAAGGCAATCTCACAGGAATTTCTTGACGCAGTAAAAGAAAAACTGATCGGTGGAGAAACTTTATATGAAGGAAGCATGGTAAATGTGAGGACAAAAGAAAAGATTGAACAGGAAATCCTCGAGACGCAGGCAATGCTGGAAGATATACAAAATCGCTATCAGGGAGAGGATCTTGATACATATCAGAAAGAATATCAGAATCTGATCGAGCGTCTGCAGGAAGAATATGCTGTGGCGCCGGGAGAGATTACGCTGGAAAACTACCCGTCAGATGGTCTGCTGCACAGTGCGGCACAGCTGTATGAGAAAGATCCGAACAATGAATATTATTCTTGGGCATACGATCTGAATCCTAATGGAGAAATTTTTTATGGGGTCAGCGATGCAGACAACAGCAAATATCTTTCTCTCTATGTGCAAAACAACGAAAACTATGGAAATTGTCTCAGGTTCCGCAACAGCAGGCATGGATATGAATTTGTCTCCTATGCCTACGTAGGTGGCAGTAACCTCACCGGAGACTATCCCAAAATCTGGAAAGCAGGAGAAGAAATGCCGGATCTCAGTTCTTATATGGATGTCGACGCAAACTTATTCAAAGAGTATAGCGATGAGGCAGCCACCATCTCACAAGAACAAGCCAGGGAGATTGCGGATGCCTTTCTTGAAGAGATGGGACTTACCGACTTTCAATACAGTGAAGGCGGTCTGTACTGTGAAATTCCAGATATCCGCGAAGGAACAGAGATAGGATACCGCAAGATTTATATCCTGCGCTATATGCGCAATATCGACAATGCTTCTGTGCTCTACGGTGCAAGCGGAAAACATTCGGAAGGCTGGTCTGAGGAGTCGTATGTGAAAAAAGACTGGTCCGATGAATCCATCGAATTCCGGATCAACGATGATGGAATCATTGGATTTGATTACAATGGACCGCTCGAAGTACTGGAGACAGTCGTAGAAAATGCCAATCTGAAAACATTTGATGAGATCAAAGGAACGTTCGAGACCATGGTGATTATGACAAATGCGGATGAGGAGATTAAGACAACCATCGATGTCGATCGAGTACGTCTCGGCTATGCCAGAATCAGTGAAGCAGACCGATTTGATACGGGTCTTTTAGTGCCAGTATGGGTATTTGAGGGAAGAAAAAGCTATAGCTATAAAGAGTCCAGCTACGATGTCATTCTGACAATCAATGCGATTGATGGGTCGGTGATCGACAGTGAGCTGGGATACTAATTCAGGAGTAAACAATGAGCAGTGTAAGGAACAGTTTTAAGACAGATTTTAAAAGAGCGATTTTATCGCCAGGATTTGCAGCAGGTGTGCTGCTGGAATTTTGGATCTTCCTTCAGGCGGGCAGTAACTCGGATCTTTTTCGGATCAGTGTCCCTGTGATCTGCACCCTGCCATACACGACAGCATGGCTGAATGATTATCAGACTGGATTTCTGAAGCTTTATCTGCCACGTACCGGCATGCCGGCGTATATTGCCGGCAAGATACTGGCGTGTGGGATCAGCGGCGGCGCAGCAGAAGCCCTGGGAGTCTTCCTATGCCTCTTTTTTCAGAAAGAGACCCCGGCAGATGCGATGAACCTTGTGCTGATCTTTGCATCCGGGATGCTGTGGGCAGTCTTGTCTGCGACATTGGCGGCATGGTCGAACAGCCGTTATATCGCCTATGGTGGAGGATTTGTGATCTATTATCTATTCGTAATTTTACATGAGCGGTATTTCAAGGAACTTTATTTCATCGATCCATACGAATGGCTCTCACCGCAGCACACTTGGATTTTCGGCAAGTATGGCGTGCTCATACTGATGGGAGCCATCATTTCTCTGCTTATGTTTTTGTATGCACTGATTCTGAGGAGGTGTATCCGAAATGTATAGAATCAAGCAGATCTTTTTGGTTTCATCGGCGAACTTTCGCAAGTGGCGAAAGAATCCTCAGGTTTTGCTGGCGTTTGGACTTGGATTTGTACTATGCTTTCTTCTCACGGACAAAGTCCTTGCGTTTTCGGAGGCACATCACTGTACACTGCAGATTCTAGAACCATTTATATGGACTTTTGGGGATGCAAACTCAATTCTGATTGTCTCTCTCTGCCTGCTTTTGTTGTTTGCAGACCTGCCGAACCTGAACAATGACGTTCCGTTTTTTTTGATACGGATCAACCGCGTGACATGGATGCTGGGTCAAATCCTTTATCTGATGCTGGCAACATTTCTGTACCTTTGCTTTATTCTGGTATCCACCTGTATTTTGGCGGGCGCAAAAGCATATCCGGCAAATTTGTGGAGCGATACAGCGGCTGCACTAAGCTACTCACAGATTGGAAAAAAAATCGCAATTCCCGCCTTTGTAAAAGTACTGGAGCTTTCATTTCCTTACCGCTGCACAGTACATATCTTTGGACTTATGCTGGGATATTCCCTTTTGATGGTAAGTCTTGTCTTATACTTGAATCTTTTTCGGAGTAAGGGCGGCATGATGGGCGGTGTACTCTTCAGTGCATTTGGATTTGTGATAAATCCAGAAGTGATTGCAAAATGGTTTCATATTCCTCAAGCACAGCAGAGAATGGCAAATATTCTGTTTGGGTGGATCTCACCGCTCAACCATGCAACCTACTATATGCATAACTTTGGTTATGACAATCTGCCGAAATTGTGGGTATCTTACCTATTCTTTCTGGCGGGAAGCGTCCTGTTTTTTGCGCTTTCTCTTCGAAAGATCCGGACATACCCATTTGACTTTACAGGGACGCAGCGATAGTGTGAAAGGAGAACAATCATGGAGGAGAAAGAGCGATGCTCTGGAATCGTGGTAGAGCATGTCGAAAAATCATTTGGAAAGGATAAGATTTTGTCAGATATCAGTTTGACCGTCAAAAAAGGTCAGATTTTTGGCATTGTCGGCAATAACGGCAGTGGAAAAACGGTATTGATGAAGTGCATCTGTGGTTTTTTGAAGCCGGACTGCGGAGAGATTTATGTAAATGGGATTCAGGTGGGAAAAGAGTGTGATTTTCCAGACAGTCTTGGCATGATTATTGAGACACCGGGATTTTGCCCAAACTTAAGCGGATATCAGAATTTGAAAATCTTGGCATCTTTAAAGGCAAGAATCGGAAGGGTTCAGATTGAAGAGAGTATGCGCCGAGTCGGACTTGACCCCACTATGAGGAAAACGGTGGCAAAATATTCTCTTGGCATGCGCCAGAGACTTGGCATCGCACAGGCGATCATGGAAGATCCGGAGACATTAGTTTTGGACGAGCCATTTAATGGTCTCGATAAAGCAGGTGCCGCACAGATGAGGGATCTCTTAAGAGAGCTGAAGTGCCAGGGAAAAACCATCCTGATGGCCAGCCATAACGGGCGCGATATTGAAGAATTGTGTGATGATGTCCATGAGATGGGGTAATATGCCAGGTAAAAAAGACGAAGGAAACAGACGGCGTATCTTCGCTGTTTTCCACAGAAACATGCCAGTGCCGTTTCTGTGGAAAACAGCGAAGATACGCCTGATTTTCAGAACATTTTATGAGGTTCTCCTTGTGCGAAGGTGCCGTCTATTCATCCCATCCGTCTGTAAAACGAATATTCACGGAGATATTCCGGACAATGTCGCCTTCCATAAGCTCAATGTCGTTCGTTTCAGAGATAGAAGGAAGCTGACCTTCTTCCTCTTCAAGCTCCGCATAAATCCAGTCATAAGCAGCTGCATTTGCATTATCGATGGCATCGTCTAAGGTATCGCCCTCAGCATAGCAGCACTCCAGATCGGGAAAAAAAGCCTCATATTTTCCAGATTCTGTCTTGCGAAAAACAGCAGGGTATATAAATTTCATTTCAGATCTCCTTCCTGAAAGAAGTATCTTCTTTCCAGTGACAAATTTTGTCTTTGCCAATTAGAGGTAGTATACAATAATTTGGCAAAATCATCAAGGGCAATCTGACGATATCGATGCGCTGGTGAAGGCACTCAAGACGTTTGCCTAATTTTTTGAATTTGTTCAGTAGAAGAACCCCCAAAACGGTGTAAGGTGATCTCATATCTGTTTGGAGGTTTCTTCTATCATTTTATTATTTCCACAGATATTCTTCTGCGAACACTTTGATCAGCTGTGGCCATGTATTCCAGTCATGGTCTCCATAAGCTTCTGCCCAGCCATAGTCCACATCGTTCTCTTCCAGAATTGCTTTCAGAGCAGAGACAGTGAACCAATCCTCTTCGTCTTCTGAGATATAGTAACCTGGAACAAGACCAAAGTCGTAGATACCGCCGCCAATCAAGATAGTTGTATCATCAACTGCCTTAAAATCTACGGTAGAAGTGTCAAATGCACCATCGGAGCCGCTGAAAACGCCTACATAGCCGAATTCTTCCGGCGCGCGGAATAAAACATTGGTAGCTGTCATACCACCCATGGAAAGACCAGCGAATGCTCTGTCGTTTGCGTCAGTGGAGACGTTATAGTTCTCTTCCATAAACGGGATGATATTGTTTACTATAGCAACCCCAAAAAATAATGCATCCTCTTGACAAAGGTAGTATGATTAAATCAAGAGGTGATTTATATGTTACACAACGAAGCCAGAAAACTACTTATACAAGCATTAAATAAAACCCATAATGCAAAGGAAGTTG
>JALEVQ010000130.1 GCA_022788205.1 Robinsoniella sp.
TGAAAGGCATGGAGATGAAGAAGTGTGTGGAGAAGGCAGTAAACTTTCTGTCACAGGCGATCCGAGATGCAGTGGAGGACGGCACAGATCGAAACGATGGCGTCTGCTTTGAGACGTATCTGTACCAGCTTGCCTGAAAGACAGAAGCACATCGACAACGATCCATAAAAAGAAAAGAATATCCAAAAAAAGAGAAAGGAAGAATGTTTTAATGACAGATTTGAGTGCACAAAGAACAAAGGCAGAGAGCAGTGTGACAGTGAGAAGAATGACGGTCGCTGCGATCCTTGCCGCAATGACAACGCTGATGACGGCATATATTTTCCACATCCCTGTGGGAGCAAACGGAGGATATGTACATCTGGGAGATGCTGTGATCTATATCGCGGCGGCGCTGCTGCCGATGCCGTATGCCTGCGCAGTGGGCGCAATCGGAGGAGGACTCGCCGATCTATTGACGGCTCCGATGTGGGCACCGGCGACTGTGATCATAAAAATGCTGATCTGCCTGCCGTTTTCCTCAAAAGGAAAGAAGATTGTGACAAAGCGAAACGTGATCGCGTTGTTCTTGGCATTTTGCATCTCAGCGACAGGATATTACCTTGCTGAGGGAATTTTGTTTGGATTTACTGTTTCCTTTTTCACTTCCGTATCAGGAAGCATTGTACAGTCGGGTGGAAGTGCTATCGTCTTCGTACTTCTGGGACTGGCGCTGGACCGCGCAGGGCTGAAACAGAATGTCGCAAAGGGATTATAGATAACAAAAAGAAAAGGGTAGGAGACCAGAGAAATCGAGGGATAGAAAATGGTGACAGATATTATTTATCGCTATAAAGATCAGGTTTATTTCAATATTACAAACAAATGTCCATGCCGATGTACCTTCTGTATCCGGAGCCATGGCAATTCCGTGGGGGATGCCAAAAATCTGTGGCTGGAGCATGAGCCCTCACTGGAAGAAATTTACGAGGCGATCGACGCGTATGACTTCGGTGTGTGCTCAGAGGTGATTTTTTGCGGGTACGGAGAGCCGACGATGGCGCTGGAGAAATTGATCGTTGTCAGCCAGTATATGAGAGCGCACTATCCATTTAAGATTCGGCTCAACACGAACGGGCTGAGTGATCTCATCCACAAGAGATCCACCGCGAAAGAGATCTGCGGGGCAGTGGACAGCGTGTCCATCAGCTTGAATATGCCGGATGCGAAGTCCTATACAGAGATTGTAAGACCAGCTTTCGGGGAAGCATCTTTTGAGGCAATGCTGAAATTTGCAGTGGACTGTAAGAAATACCTGGAGGATGTACGGTTTACCGTAGTGGATGTAATCGGAGAAGAAAAAGTGAAAAAAAGCCAGGAACTTGCGGATTCACTGGGAGTTCCGCTGAGAGTCAGAAAATATTCAGAATAAAAATAGCTGGAAAGACATCTGCAGTTTGCAGGTGTTTTTTTGTAGAGATCTAAAAAACAAAATGTCGAAAAAAATCAAAAAATGTCGAAATTAATCAGAATTAAAAATAATAATATATAAAAAAAGAAAAATAATAAAAATTTTGCAAAAATAGTCGGATTTGTTCTTTACTTTCTCTGTGAAATTATATATGATATAGATACAAAAATTGATAAAGAAAGAAGAGAGGAATAACAATGGGATAAAAAAACAATGAGTTTGAATATAAGTATATGAAAAATAAAATGTTTTAAGAAAGGGACGCAAAAGAGTGTGATGGCTCTTTTGACCAATCGAAAAGTAATTAGGAGGCATCACACTCCCGAATTGCTGCTATTTTGAAAGGATATAACGGCAGCAGTCTGGAATCGTGATGCCTCCTTTATTATGCCAAAAAATATCTGAGAGGGAGAACATGGAGAAGAATAGAAAAAAGGAACAATATATTGGGCAATGGGAGAAAAAACTCCGAGAGAGCAGGCACTGCGTACAGGATGAGATAGCAGAAAAAGTGGGAACATCATCGACTACAATCTCACGCTTTGAACGGGGGGAAACTGGAAACAGATCTCTTTGCCGTTTACCCTGCCATCCGATGCCTCCTCTTCCAATGTTACCTGCAACGTAGTACTGCGAAATCTCAAAGGAAGCGTCTACATCGATGACTTGCAGGTAGAATGGGGCTTAACGCCAAACCGCCACAACTTTGTCAGCAACGGAGATCTGACGTATGCCAACTTAAACCTGTTTACAAAAGACGATTCCGACGACGGGGACAAGATTGTGACAACGGGAAGTGAGACGGAACTGCCGGTGACAGGACTTGCCAAGGTTGGAAAAGCAGTGGCATCAGTTTACAAGGGACCTGGAACGAGCTATGAGAAATTGATTGATGTGTGGAGCGGCAATCCGGTCGAAGTTCTGAACTGGGTTCACGGGACGGACGGCAGTATCTGGTACCGCATCCGGACACAGTGGGAAGATACGGCGGAATTGAGTAATACAGGCTATATCCACGCCGATGACATCGAATTCTTCCTTGCCGGAGGCAACGGCATGCGCATGGGAACTCTTGTGCATGATGGTATCACGGTCTATGTAGGACCGGGAAGCGAATATGCGGTCGAGGCAAATCCGCCAAAGGATACGCAGATGGTGATCAAGGATTCCGCGTTTGATACAAACGGAAAAGAATGGTATCATGTGCGTTTCAACTATGACGTCAACTGGTATGGCGGCTATATCCCGGCAAGCGAGGTGGCAGAGAACTGCACAAATGCAGCAAGCGGAAAGGCAGTGTCACAGACGAATGTATACTATTATCCAGATACCAGTTCTGGTGTGGTGCGTATCCTGGAAGCAGAAAAGACCGTGCCAATCCATGGAACGTATACGGACAATACAGGAACGACATGGTATCTGATTCCAGCTTTCCGTACCAGTTCCGATGGTTATCTCATTGCAACGATGGGCTACGCAGACGCTTCGTCCTTCACGGCTGTGACAGAGCCGGATTTTACTTTGTATGATACGGAGGTTGTTGCGGGCGGAAATGGAAATCTGAATGGAAGAGTCTATAAAATCGTGGGAGATCCGATCCGCGATAAAAAACTGACACAGACTCTGGAGATCTCCGGCAAAAAAGGAGACTGCTATCTGGTCAATGCCTGGGGAAAAGGAAAAACCTTATCGCTCATTCGAAGTTACCGAAAATTTGGAGTGGAAGTATCTTTTCTGGCAGCGGACGGAACAAGGGAAGATCACGTCAGCAACTTTGGAGCGGATACGACCGACTGGCAATATGTGTGTGACGCAGTCGTGGCAAAGGCAGACTATGCGAAGATCGAGGTTTCCTATGTATACTGCCATAATGTGAATGTAGCATACTTTGATGGACTGTCGCTGTATAAAGAGCAGTACGGCGCAAGCTACACTTATGATGAAAAAGGAAATGTGATTTCTGTGACGGATGCCGATGGAAAGAGCCGATCCTTTGAGTACGATGACAACGATGATCTGATCAGCATGACGGATGTAAAAGGAAAAAAATTTAAATACAATTATGATTCTAGGCATAATATTACAAAAGCGACTTCCGCGGCAAACATGACCTATCACTTTACCTACGATAATTATGGAAATATCACGGAGCAGAAAACAGCGGATGCAAACGACAGCACTTCCTACATGAAAATCAGCAAGACGTATACCTCAGATGGAAACTATCCTCTGAAAGCAACGGATGCGCTGGGAAATGAGACGAACTATGAGTGGATGACCCAGCGAGGGGTTTTGAATTCCATGACCGACGCGAAAGGCTCCCAGACATTCTATCGCTATGATAATAGGAAGCGCTTGACTGCGGTATCGAAAAAAGTAACGACACTGGACGGAACGGAACAGACGGTGCGCAATGCTTATACGTTCACAAAAGATCAGATGACCAGTATCTTACATAATGGATTTACTTATGGATTTACTTATGATGGATTTGGAAATCTGGAACAGGTCGATGTGGCAGGTACTACGTTAGTCCAGTATGAGAGGGAAGAGCGCAATGGAAAACTGTTGAAAACCATCTATGGAAACGGACAGTCCCTGCGCTGCGTCTATGACAGTCTCGACCGAATTCAGACCACCTATCTGAAAGTGAGCGAGAGTGCCAATGAACAGAAATGCTGCAGCTACGAGTATGACAAGCAGAGCAATTTGAGTAAAGTAACCAACCATCTGTCCGGAAAGACGTATACGCTGTTCTATGATCTTTTGAATCGCCTCTGTCAGGTCATCGATGAGGCGGGAAACAGTTACGAGTATACTTATGATGAAAACAATCAGTTGGTCAAGATGTATCGTACCGTGGGCAGTTCTTATCTGAGTGAGTCTTACACCTACGACGATGACGGAAGAGAGAGCAAGACCTCTCTGAGGGGATTCGTCCGCAGCACAACGTATGATGCACTGGGAAGAGTCAGCAAACAGAGCTGGAATACACCAGCATTTGAGACGACCTATACCTATGTGCCGGGCAGCGGCGGATCCAAAAGTGCAATGGTGCAGACGATGAAAAATGGTAGTGAT
>JALEVQ010000018.1 GCA_022788205.1 Robinsoniella sp.
AATGTTTCAATTATTTTGGGACATTTTCAAAAATGCTTGACTCTCTACCTTTATTCCAGCTCTTCCACAAAACTTTCGATATAAAGCGATGCCAAATCTTTACACTTGATGCACTGTTTCCCTATGCGAAGCCGACTCTGCACATCTTCAAATGTCCGGTCTCCCATCTTCACTGCCTCCTCGATTTCTTGCAAAGTCACGCCATTACAACTACATATGATCTCTTCTTTATTCATTTTCTCTTTTCCCTTCTGCCTCAGCGTCTCCATCTAATTCAAACCAGAATTCGACTCCGTTTTTATAGTTGATGGCTCCACATTCCTGATGGAAAGAATCCATAATCGCCTTTACAATGGAAAGCCCTATTCCACTTCCTCCATACTCACGCGTTCTCGCCTTATCTACCTTATAGAATTTAATCCAAATATTCGGCATATCTTCTTCTGGTATCGGATCTCCTGTATTGAACACGGAAACTCGAACTTTCCCATCTTCTTTCTTCTTGATTTTCACATCGATAATCTTTTTATAGTCTACATGGTTCAAAGCATTGCTGATATAATTTGTCACAACTTCTTCCACTTTAAATTCATCTGCCCAGACATGGACCGGATCTTTCTGAGAAAATCGAATTTTCGCCTCTTTCTGTTGTGCCAGAATTTCTGCTGACTGCACCACACCGCGGATCAGAGTCGTCAAGTCAAACCGCTCCATCATTACTTTCTCATTTCCAAACTCCAGCTGATTTAAAGTCAACAGTTTCTTTACCATATTGTTCATTTTTGCAGCTTCATCCATAATGACACTACAGTAAAATTCTCTGCTCTCTTCATCGTCATTGATACATTCCTGGAGTCCTTCTGCATACCCCTGAATTAACGCGATTGGCGTTTTCAATTCATGAGACACATTCGACAGGAACTCTTTTCTCATCTCATCCACCTGTGTTTTCTTTTCAATATCCTGCTGGAGCTCATTGTTTGCTGTCTTTAGCTCTGAGATTGTCATCTCCAGTGTCTCTGACATTTTATTAAAGTGTTCCCCCAACTGACCAATCTCATCGTTTCCTCCGCTGGAATATTTTGCATCAAAATCCAGTTCTGCCATCCTTTTTGACAACTCTGTCAGTTCCAAAATGGGCTTCGTAATCTTTTTTGAAAGCCATGACAGCATAATCGTACTTATCGCAATCACAACAATGCTGATATACGCTAAAAACTCATTCGAAATCTTGGCATTCGAGCGGATACTTTCCAGCGGGACTCTCATCAAAAATGCATACGCATTATCTAAAACCCCCCACAGCTCCAGATATTCCTGTTTCGATTCCATATCGGTATTTCTCTGAAGAGTATAGTATTCATTTCTTTTAATGATACTGTCGTTACTATTGTCGACACCGACCAGATAACCGTACAATCTTCCTGCCATCAAATTTTTATTTATATTGCTTGTGTAGAGACATGTTTTCATATCCTGATTTAAAACAAGCAGAGAAATATTCTCTGCTCCGAATATATTTCCCATATTCTCCTTCACAATCTCTTCGTTCAGACCATATGTTGTGATCGTCTCGTTCAACTGTTCATATGTGTTGATCAGCACTTTTTGCTTTTTCATCATATAGTATCGTTCCAGAAACAGATTGTTGATCACCCAATTGGAAACCAAAACAATCGCGATCATGACAGCAAAAGAAAAGGTTAATTCTCTTTTTATGGAATGACTCTTTACTTTCTTTTTCTTATTTCCACTTTCTCCCTGATAATGTTCCTCCTGAACATTGTCTAATGGATCGCTCTCCCTGCGAAGCTTGCGTTGTCTCAGTAGTTTCATCGTTCAATAACCCCTTAAACCACTTCAAATTTGTATCCCATACCCCAGATGGTCTTGATGTAATCTCCTTTGTCTCCCAATTTGCTTCTCAGCTTTTTTACATGGGTGTCAATGGTTCTTGCATCGCCAAAATAGTCATAATTCCAGACACTGTTCAAAATTTTTTCACGGGAAAGTGCAATGTTCTGGTTTTCTGCAAAGTAAGTCAGCAGCTCGAACTCTTTAAAACTTAAATCGATCGGTTTGCCATCGATCGTCACCATGTGGGCTGCTTTGTTGATTTCAATCGCTCCCGCATGGATGATTTCATCTTTTCCAATTCCTGTTGTCCTGCGCAGAATCGCTTCCACACGCGCCACCAAGATTTTAGGGCTGAACGGTTTTGATATGTACTCATCGACTCCCAGCTCGAACCCTAACAACTCATCGCGCTCATCTCCTTTTGCCGTCAGCATAATAATCGGAACCTTCGAATGTTGTCTGATAGTACGGCATACTTCCCATCCATCCATCTTCGGCATCATGACATCCAAAATAATCAGGGAAATATCCTTTGTCGCAAAAAACAAATCCACCGCATCTGCCCCGTTTTCTGCCTCCAAAACCTGAAAATCTTTCTTTACAAGGAAATCTCTCACCAATTTTCTCATTCTGCTCTCGTCGTCTACAACTAAGATTTTTAATTTATCCATGATTTATTCCTCCACTTTCTCGAGGATAGTATACACGCTAATTATGAATGTTTTGTGATCTTTTCTATATTTCTTCGTTCTTCTGTAATTTTCTCGATCTTTTTTCTTATTCTCTGCATCTGATCATCCGTGGAAGCAATCACTTCCGCGCAGGATCTCAACTCTTCCAGAATCTCATCTGTGTTTTCGATATCTTTTTTGTAGCGCACCTGATGATCCAGACTTGCCCAAAAGTCCATCGCGATCGTGCGGATCTGAACCTCAACACGCATTGGTTTCTTTTTCTTCGGCAAAAAAACAGGGATCTCTACTATCATATGGTAACTTCGATATCCGTTTGGCTTTGGATTTTTGATATAATCTTTGATCTGCACTACCTTCAGATCATCCTGTCTCGCCAGCATTTCCGCCACATCATAGATATCATCAATAAAATGACAGACTACCCTGATTCCTGCCACATCATTTAAATTTTTCTCGACAGAATCAATTGAGACTTCCAGCCCTCTTCTCTCAAGTTTCTTCACAATACTTCCCGGTGATTTAATCCGTGATTTAATAAAATTGATCGGATTTCTCTTATATTTCACGGACAGTGCATCATTCAAGATCTCCAGCTTTGTCTGAACTTCCCTGATCGCACAGCGATACATCATAATCAATTCTTCATACTGTTTCATCTGCTCTAAGAACTGTTCTGGCACTTCAATCGCAGATGTCTGCTCCAAAAAAGCTCCGTTGTTTTTTTCCTCTATCATTTTCCTGTTGTACTCTCCTCTTCTATCGTTTTATCTGTTTTCAGCAGCGAGATAATCATATACCCATCCCGATAGCTCCTGTATATCCGCCTGAGTTTGACCATTGTTGGCCATATTGTTGACTAAGATACACAAAATATAATCTCCAAATGAAGTGTGCACGATCGCTGCATCTCCTTCTACCATTCCTTTTTCCGGTACTTCTGCCTGCGCGATCTCTCCTGTTTTGTTTGCTACCCACTCATCTTGTCCTGTGAGACGTGTCTGAAGTGCATATGGAATCTTATTCCTTCTCTCCTGATTCTGCAAAAAAGATAACATCTTTTCAGAGGCACTGCTGTTTACGCATGTCTTATCATAAATCTTTTCCAGCAGCCGTCCACAATCCCTAGCCGATGTATAATTGTCTCCACTTGTCTGATAAGACAGCATCAATCTTCCCATAGAAGTATCCTCATATCCATGCTGCTGTGCATACCATGTCACCTGCGCCATACCATTGGCGGAATCCCCTGATCCCAGATAATCTGTCACTAAAGTATTGCATGCTGTGTTATCGCTCACCGTGATCATTGGTTGAATCAGCCACTCGATCTCATCACTTTGAAACATCCCTTGACTTGCCTGATCATATAAAGTCTCCATCACAAACAGCTTGATGAGACTTGCAGACTTCATCGCCCTTCCATATTGCTCAGAATAAATATCACAGACTTCTTCACGCTCCATGCCTTTTGTCTTTACATATACAGACCAGATCCCGTCATATACGCGAACTTTCTCAGCAATCAGCTGCGCCATCTGGTTCTCTTCTGTCTTGTCAGCTTTTTTCTCCGTCATCTTGTCCGTCTCTTTCTCTGTCGATGTTTCAGATTCCGAAGATTCCTGACGGATCGGTGCTTCGCTCTGCGGCTGTGTCTCTTCTTTGGCAGTCTGTGTCTCCTCAGCCTCTTTTTCCGCAGGCTTCTCTGGAGAAATCTGCTCAGAATCTATCGTTTTACTTTCTGGCAGTTTTGTCTCTGCCTGAATCGTAGGAATCATCTTGCCGTCTTGTCCCTTTTTTGCGATCTTAGAGATAATCATTCCTGACTCTGCCACAATCAAGAGTGTCATCACCATGATCAGTGCCCATAATCTCTTGTTTTTCATCCTTTTCCCATCTTCCTCCGCTCTCTAAAAATCACAGCACCTTTACAAATCGTATTTCTTTTTTATCTGTCAGACAAACTGCAAAGCCTTGCCATAAGTCGCAAAGCTTTGTCTGATAAGAACTATTGTAATCGAAAAATATTGTCCGTGTTTCCTATTCGAAACACCGCTCTGCTGCCGACATTACTCCACGTCTCTTTCGGAAGCCAGACTTTCTCATTCAGATAAACTCCGCTCTGAGAATAGTCCATTATAAAAAATTTGCCTGTCTGTCTGTTAAAGCGCACAACACAGTGAACTCGCCCGACATCAAGCGATTCCAGGCAGACATTGCAGATTTCCGGATCTCGCCCAATGATAATCTCCGGTGTATTTGCAAAAGAGATCCTCGCTGAGGCATATTCCCCTGACTCTCCTATCATTTCCCCGATCACCTGGTGTGATGACCGATATCTTTCTGGTCTGTCCCCCTGTCTCGTTCCCCGTTCCTTCGCCTTTCCTGTTCTTCCCTTCGCCGCAGAATCCGCAAACAGATCCTTGACAAACACCGGTATCAATGCAAACACAAAGCTGATAAGATGAACAGCGCTATTGATATACATTCCATATCCGATCGATGTCTCCACAGAAATCGTGACCATATTGGAGATGATGCTATGCGGAAATTCTCTCAAAAAGATCCATGCCACTGCAAACAACGCCGCATCTGTCATCAGTTCCAAGACGCAGCAGACAATTGCCACATTTTTTACTTTCTTTCCGTAAACTGCCGACACTGCAATGGCTGAACCGATCTCCAAAACAACCAAAAAAATTAATAACCCCTGAAAAATTTGATACAGCATGGCACAGCGCTCTCCATTTTCCACCATCGATAACAAAATTTTCATATCACTGTCTACTTGAAACAGGTATTCTAATATTTGGAGCCCTGACTTTTGATACATTAATCCGATTGCAGGGACTAAAATATTAATAAATGGGAAAAAAATACAACCTGCTGCCAGAAAAAAATAGAAAATCAACACAACTTGATATGTCAGCTGTCTCCTGCTACTTTTTTTCATCCTCTTTTTATCTCCTCTCTTTGATATCTCTGTCTGTAACGCCTCTCTTTTTTAGACTTTATCACTTTCCAAGTTATTGCAGACAGTCATTTTTTTACCAGACCACGATCAAAATTATTGCCAAAAGTAAGGCAATCACCCCTTCTATTCCGATCAAGATCATTAAAAAATAGGATTTACTTTTCTCCTTTCTGCTCTCACTCCTCATTTCCTGACTTGTCGTCAAAAATATCTGGTCTAACTTTTTTAATTGAACATTTTTCTTCTTCGGATCAGCATTCAAAAGATCCATCAACTGCTTTTCTGTCTCAGCTTGCATCCTGATACCAAGTTCCGACGGCGATGTGATCTTTTCCTTTTTTATCCTGCGACTTTGGAAATAAGGCATCTGTCCTGTCACCATACGGTAAAACATAGCCGCCACCGCATAGACATCTGCCTTTTTCCAGAAAATCTCTGTCTCCTCATACACTTCCCTTGGAATATACGGATTCTCCTCAAACAGAATTCCTCGCGCTCTGTTATCGTTGACGCGGACTCCAAAGTTGGTAAGCACAATCGCATCGTCCGTGATCACAACATTATCAATGGACAGATTTCCATGTGACAGCCCTAATCTCTCGAGCTGCGACAAGATATGAATCACCTGCCTCGTCCATCTCCTCGCTCTGTTAAACAAAATCGGATTCTCTCGCTCCAGAATTTGCCGAATCGTCATCCCATTGACATATTCCCTGACATAATACACGGTCCCATACTGCATCGCCTGATCATAGACGCGCGCAATTCCCTCCATGTGGTCGATGTGATTCCAGTTCTCTATCTCCTGGACAAAAGCTTTCTTACCAGCCTCATACAATTTTTCCCATTTCGGCTCACTCACGATCTCCTGTCCATCGATACGAAACGCAATTTTTTCCGGAAAATATTCTTTGATCACTACTTTTTTTTCGATCAGACTATCCCATCCAATGTAGCTGATTCCGATGGAATCCTGATGAAAGGCTTTTCCAACTATGTACCGTTCTCCGAGCATCGTCCCTGGTCGCTGACAAGCTGTGCTGACATTTTTCCACTCTCTCGGATATCCGCAATAAGGACATTCCTGCTTCTGTGCTGAATAATCCTTCATGCACCCCATACATTTTATCATGATTTCCTCCTAATGCCCCGCCCGCAGCAGCAGCTCTATCGAATCCAAACTCCTATCGCAGAAAAATTATCCATCTGCTTTCCATGTCCGTTTTCCTGTACAATCTTTTCCATGACATTCAGCCAGTGTGCCACACTTTTGGCGTTTCGCAGCGTATGTTCCATCCATTCCTCTGTGATGTATTCCCAGAATCCGTCACTGCACATCAGAAAAGACATTCCCTCCGTCAGCCTGATCGGTCTCGAAAGATCGTAAGTCTCTCTCTCCCATTCATTTCCCATCACCCGCAAAAGTCGATTGCGATCCGGATGCGTTCGGATATCTGCCTCTGAAATTTCTCCGCTCTTGACAAGCATCTGCGGCACACTGTGATCCAACGTGCGCTGCTTTAGTATTCCGTCTTCAAACAGATATAACCTGGAATCTCCGATATGTCCCCACGCAGCAGTCTCCTTCTGAATCAGAAGCGCTACCAGCGTCGTCTTCATCTGTTCCGACGCATTATGTATCCTCTGAAGATTCAACAGTCGTCTCTGTCCATCCTCAAACAGCTCTTTCAGGTAGGTGTCATAAGAATCTAATCGCTCGAACAGCTTTATTCCATAATTCACTGTCATCTGTGACGCAACTTCGCCAGCCCCATGACCGCCCAGCCCGTCCGCGAGCAGAAAGACGCTTGCACCTCTTTTTTCTTTCATGCGAATACTATCTTCGTTGTTATTCCTCTCTCCCTGCCTGCTGAACATTGCGTAAGTAACCATACACTCCTCTTCTCTATCCGCTTTACATTCTTTTTATAAGAACTACGTTTTTCTGATTGATTTATTATACCACATTTCTCCCTATTTGTTTTGTTAATTTTGTGAATATTTTTTATATTTATACAAGTAATGACGATCTCTGCCCCAGCATCAATGAGATTGCCGTGTTTTCTTTTTTAATCTCTGGTATAATTCTGCTATCGGCAGTCCCACCACATTATAATAGTCTCCTCGAATTTCTTTCACAAAGACAAGCGCTTTTCCCTGGATGGCGTATGCTCCCGCTTTATCCATAGGTTCTCCTGTGTTGATGTAATCCCAGATTTCTTCTTCTTCCATCGGATACATCTCTACTTCTGTCTTTCTGGCAAAGCTTTCCTTTCCATAAATCTCCTTTCCTCTGCACTCCAAGATTGTCACACCTGTCCATACATGGTGTGTTCTTCCCTGAAGTTTTTTCAGCATCTGAAAGGCATCCTCTCTATCCTGCGGTTTTCCCATAATGATTCCATCCAGCGCGACTACTGTATCCGCTCCGACCACAATCGTCTCCCTTTCCATCTCATCAGCAACCGCACATGCTTTCTGATGTGATAACTCCAGTACTACTTCTTCCGGCTTTTGACTGGTAATCTTTTCCTCACACTCACTGACCTGTACCACAAACGGAATGCCCGCCTGCTCCATCAGCTCTTTTCTACGCGGTGACCCCGAAGCTAAAACAATTTTTTCCATCATGTTGCATCTATCCTCCATCGTAATCCTTAGATGTACTCTGCAAAAACATTATATAGCAAAAGTGACAGTGGATACAATACCGAATTCCATGTTGCTCTGAGATCCGGGTAACGATTTTTATTTTTTGTTTATCCCTTGACTTTTCTTGAATTTTTGATTATAATTTAAAAACAGTCTGCAAACCATGACAAACCATTCGGGGTTGTACTGGTTTCGACGGGGGTTTTGCAGTTGAGGCAGCCATCTGCGGGCCGGGACCGCACAGTAAACCGGAAACTTAAATATAAACGCAGACGAAGAATTAGCGTTCGCAGCCTAAGGGTTGCTGTCGGTCTTAGGTTGCTCACAGCTTAAGTCACCGGCATCAAATATGTGAGGCACTTTGTTCCTTAAGCTTTGCGGGAGCAAAAGACTGTATGAAGCTACTGAAATCGGAAGTTTGTCATTAGACGTCCGACAGAGGGAATGTCAAAATAAGGACTGTGATGGGAGATACCGCAATGAATAGGCTTTCGGACAGGGGTTCGATTCCCCTCAGCTCCATCCGCCAGAATATATGGATTTCTGGCTAAAAAATACCGCTCACATTTCTGTGATGCGGTATTTTTTATACTCTTATTTTCCCCTCGTGAATCTCACAGATGCGATCACATGTCTGCTCTGCGAGCTTTCTATTGTGGGTGATAAACAGATATGCTGTCTGGTGCTCCTTCTGGTATTCTTTTAAAAATCGTACAATCTGAGCCTGTGAGATGACATCCAGCATACTGGTAGGCTCGTCCAGCACAATCAGCTCCGGTTCCATCACAAGCACTCGTGCAAGCGCTGCTCTTTGCAGCTCTCCTCCGCTCAGTTCCTGCGGTTTTCTCTCCAAATGTTCTTCATGAAGCCCAAATTTTCTGATTGCTTCCAGTAAAATCTCCTGGGAATATGGTTTTTTGCACACCCGATATGGCTCTATCATACTTTTCTTCAATGGCAGCATAGGATTGAACGACACTTCTGGATGCTGAAATAAAATCTGTATCTTTTTTCTCGTCTCCCCCTTCATAGGAAAAGAAATCTTCTGATCATGATAGAAAAGCTCTCCACTGCTCGGCTTCAAAAGTCCTGACAGAATCTGCCCCAAAGTCGATTTTCCGCTTCCGCTTTCTCCTAAAAGACCTACCGTCTCCCCTTTTTCTATCGCAATGGATACTTCTTTCAGTGCATAAAATGCTTTTTGATCCCCTGTTCGGCTTCTATATTTTTTTGTGATCTGCTCCGCTCTAATCAACATACTTCCAGCACCTCACTTTATGCCCACCACACTCTGCCATAGGAGGCTGTTCTCTCTTACATCGCGTCTCACAGAATCGGCATCTCGGCGCATACTTGCACCCTCCCTTTTCATATTCATCGTGGGACAATGCAAATCCTTCTCCTGCCTGCAGTCCATTTTCCGGCATCGCCAGAAGCATATCCTGTGTGTAAGGATGGAGAGGATTTTGAAAAATTTCTTCTGCTGCCGCATACTCTACCTGGTTTGCCGCATACATGACACAGATCCATTGTGCAATCTCCTTTGCGAAATTTAGATCGTGTGTCACACACAGAAGTGTCTCCTCTTTCAGCATCTGAAAACTTTCTGCTACCATCTGAATTCTTTTCTCGTCCAATCCTTTTGTCGGTTCATCTGCAAGAATCATCCGCGATCCCGCCGCAATTCCCATGGCAATCATGGCTCTCTGCCGCATCCCGCCGCTGTAGGTATGAGGATACTGTCTTGCCACCATCTCCTCATCCCCTACGTGAAACTGTCTCATTAATTCAATGCTTTTTTGGAATGCCTTTTTTTTAGGCACTTTCTTATGTTCCATCAAGGGCTCCCCTACCTGAAATCCTACACGCAGCAGAGGGTTCATCCCATTGCCGCTTCCCTGCGGAATATAGGAAATCTTTGCACCTCGTATTTTATCCCATTCTTTTCGCTTCAATTTTAACAGATCCCGCCCATCCAGCAAAGCTTGTCCTGTCACCACCGCGTTTTCCGGCAAAAGTCCCAGAATTGCCAGAAGTAAAATACTCTTGCCACTTCCGGTCTCTCCAACGATTGCAACCTTCTCTGTATCTTTCACAGACAAATCGATGTGCTCCACAGCCTGCACAAAATGATTCGATGCAAAATGTACTGAAATATCTTTTATCTCTAACATCGTTTTTCTATCCTTCCCTTTCTTGCTGCCCATAATATCCGATCAGCATAAATCCAAGCACAGCAAGAGAAATACAGACAATCGGCGGAACATACCACCAGACCTGTTTTTTCATGATACTATTTCGAAAAAAAGCATAGTGCAATACATTTCCCCAGCTTTTTTCACCATATGTGCCAAGTCCCAAAAAACTTAAGCTTGCCTCTGTCATCATCGCACTTGCAACGGCAAGTGCCCCTCTCGTGAAAATGATATCCTTCATATTCGGCAGCAGATGCTTCCATAAAATTACAGTGGGATGTACGCCAAGTGTCTTCTCTATCTTGACAAATGGCATCTCACACAGCTGCTGTACACGCGAGCGCAAAATTCGTGTTGTTCCTGTCCAGGCAGTGATGCTGATTGCGATGATCAGACTGGTTCTTCCCGGTTTCAGGTAGGCGACCAGCAAAACTGTCAGCGGAAGAGAAGGAACTGCCATCGCAATATTCGTCAACGCAGTGATCACCTTATCCACTTTTCCCCCAAAATAACCCGAGAGCATCGCCAAGATTGTACCTATTCCTGTGACGATGAATGCCGCAAAAACGCCAATATAGAGGGATACTCTTGTTCCGTAAATCATTTCACTAAAAATATCCTGCCCCAAATCATTTGTTCCCAGAAGGTGTTCTTTGCTTGGCGGAAGATATCCTGTCATCATAGTGGTCGGGTCATACGGTGCAATCTGTTCCGCAAAGATGGCGACGAACAGAAAAAAACCGATGATCGCAATCCCAAAGATCATAGGGAGATTTACTCTTTTCTTTCTTTTTCTATTCATTCTGTCCCTCCTCCTTCAATCTCGGATCAACTGCAAGGTTTACCACGTCACTGACAAGATTGCTGACAACGACACAGACTGCAGACAAGAGGAAACAAAACTGTGCTGTAGGAAAATCTCTGTTCTGAACCGCATTGTACATCAGCATGCCCATCCCCTTCCATCCAAAGACAACCTCCACAATCATCGATCCAGAGAGCAGCCCTCCCATCTGCACGCAAAAAGAAGTCATATACGGGAGAAGTGCGTTTCTCATCACATGCCGAAAGAGTACTTTTCTCTGCGGCAGTCCCTTGGAGGTTGCCGTCAAAATATATTCTTCTTTTCGCACCTGAGACACTGCGCTCTTCATCAGCATAAAATTGCTTGCCGTGCGAAAAAGGATTAAAATAATCAATGGAAGGCACATATGATGTAAAATACTGACTGTCCTCTGAAATCCCATCTTGCCCGGCGAGACCATTCCATTGATCGGAAACCATTTCAGCTCATATGCGAAAAAGATCAACATCACAAGGCAAAGGCAGTTCGAAGGTATTGTATTTAACACTAAAAAAATAGGGGTCATGATCTTATCAAACAGTTTTCCTGGTTTCCATCCCGCCAAAACCCCCAGCACAGCCCCCAAAATGCCTGATAGGATCCAAGTAGGGATCGAGAGCATAACCGTCCATTTTGCTGCTCTTAGGATATTTTCCAGCACCGGTCGCTGGTTCGAATACGAAATTCCAAAATCAAGTGTGACAATGCTCTTTAAATATTTCAGATACTGTACCGTCATCGAGTCGTCTAACCCATATTTCTGAATCATCTGATTTAAGGTCTCCGGATCATTATCAAGAAGATAATAATATTCCTCCTGACCTACCAGATGAATAATCGGATCCCCTGGCATGACATGAATCAGCACAAAGCTGATCGTGACAATCAGATAAATCGTCAGCAGTGCAATGATTGTCTTCTTTAATACTTGTTTACGCAATACTATTCCTCCCAAAAAGAGCTGCCCCAAAATAGACGATCCATTTTCATTTTTCAAAATCGATCCCCTTCTATTTTTACAGCAGCTCTTTTTTCTCTCTTATTTCGCAGTCAAATCAAACCATGTTCTCGAGTTGATCACACCCCATGACGGATAATTATTCCATCCTGTATATTTGTCTGTGCGATACGGGAAAAATGCGGTCTCCCAGCAAAGTGCCTGTGCAGACATCGTGTCAGAAACATAATTCTGCAATTTCTTCGAATTCTCAATATATTCCTCGTCTGAGACTGCTTGTGTCATCGCATAATAGTTGTTCTTGAATCCCTCATCGCGGATCGTTCCCCACAGCCAGGAAGATTCTCCCTCTCTGAGTTCACCCATGAAATAGCGAAACGCCGAACTGTAACCTGCCATGCCAGAAGTCGTCAGTGTGATGGAGAAGTCATAATTTCCTTTTGTCATATTGTCTTCCCATACTTCACTGTTGGCAATGCTCTCTTCATCCAGGTGATTTTTGATTCCAACTTCATCGAGACTCTTCATCACCACTTCTGCGATGCGCATTCTCAGATCCATGCTCGAGCTGTACTGTGGTGTGACAGAGATATCCATCGGACTGCCGTCAGGCATCTCGCGGTATCCATCGCCATCCACATCCTGATATCCTGCCTCATCCAACAGCTCCATTGCCTTCTGCGGGTTGTACTCTAACTGTGGGATCGTCTCATCATACCCCTTGCAGCTTGGAGGAATGACTCCTCTTCCCGGAATCTCTCCATATTCCCCATTGATTGTGGAGGCAAGCTGTTCATAGTTGAGTGCCAGGCTGGCCGCTTCCCTGAAATTTTGATCATTGCCTGGTGCACGGTCTTTTCCATACTCAAGCTGATAGCATCCCGAAAATGGACTTTCTCCCAAATCAATATCCGGTGTGCCTTTCACCGTGTCAATGATCGGAGCATCAATCGGATTTGCATAGTTAAACATTGCATCGATATCCCCCTGCATCATCGCCATCATCAGCGTACTCTCATCAGAATAACTCTGCAGCGTCACACTGTCCACCGTGATCTCTCCCAGGAAGTCATTCTCTGGAACTGCCTCATAATAGGAAGTCTGAGAGTCCTGATCACTTGATACCAGTTTATACGGACCGCAACCGATTGCTGCCTCTGGTCCTGTCACGCTGGAATAATCTTCGATTCCCTCCCAGATATGTTTTGCATAGACACACGCATTGTTGTTGCAGGAAGAATTGATCCAGTAATAAGCATCTGGCTCGCTGAATTTCAGCACACACGAATCTTCCCCTGTCAGTTCAATCGTCTCCAGATGCTGAAGGCTTCCTACTTTTTTCACATCTCTCATATATTCAAAAGTAAATACGATGTCCTCACTCGTCACAGGCTCACCGTCGTGCCATACAGCGTCCAGTGGAAATGTAAAGCTCAATTCTTTTCCATCCTCAGAAATCTCAAAACTCTTAAAAAAATATGGCTGCACTTCATTGTTTTCATCGCGGTATACAAAATTTCCCTGCGTCAGTCCGTTATAGTTCATACGCCCAAAGGCATCTGCCTGTGTCTGTGAACTAAACTTATTGTTCTCAGCCGTCGTTCCGATTACCAGATTCTCCACATGTTTCTTTGCTTCCTCTGCGTTTGCCATACCTGGAATCACCATGGTCATGCACATTGTTGCCAGCAAAACACTTACCAATTTCTTTTTCATTTTGTATTCTCCCTTCATTTTTTGGTAGTGTGAAATCAGAAACTTTATTTTCTTGCAGAATCTTATGCATTCGTTTTTATTTTTCCAGATAAGAGCAGTTTCCATGGAAAATCCTCTTGTTTTGACAAAGGTTTCGCTTCTATCACAAAAATCTTTTCAAAAAAAGGGCATCCCATACTCTGGGATGCCCTGCCATTTACTCTGTTCTCTCATCTTGCCAGCACCGAGAAAGAAATCCTCTCTTTTCTGCCACAAGATCACACGAAAAATGTGACTCGCAAATGCAATTATTCTCCCATCGAAAATAATGATACATACAAAGCAAAAAGGCAGGTCTCCTGACTTTGGATCTTCCTCCTGATCCCTTCCCAGCGAATCTATCACCAGTGGTATTTGATCATTCGTCCCCATTACAGTAGCGAGGGCTGTTGCGGATTTGCACCGCATTCCCTTTTGATCATGACATCCGACAAAATCAGATTCATGAACCTTTTCACCGTTTCTATTTTACGAGTTTCATTATATCATCGTTTCCAGATTCTGTAAAGAATCAATAATTTTTTGTTCTCAATTCAAAATATGCCTTTGGATGTGCACATACCGGACAGACTTCCGGGGCAGTCGGTCCATAGTGAATATGTCCACAGTTGCTGCAAATCCATGCCACTTCGCCTTCTCTTGAGAATACCAGATTCTCCTCGATATTTTTCAAAAGTGCTCTGTAGCGCTCCTCATGTTCCTTCTCGATCTTGCCAACTTCTTCAAATAAGACAGCAATCTGTTCAAATCCTTCCTCTCTTGCCTCTTTGGCAAACGTCGCATACATGTCGGTCCACTCATAATTTTCTCCTGCCGCTGCATCTGCCAGATTTGCCATCGTATCCTGAATTCCGTTGTTCAGCAGTTTAAACCAGATCTTCGCATGCTCTTTCTCATTCGCAGCTGTCTCCTCGAAAATCTTTGCGATCTGCACGTACCCATCTTTTCTCGCTTTGCTTGCATAGAAAGTATACTTGTTTCTCGCTTCACTCTCACCTGCAAACGCTGTCCTCAAATTCGCCTCTGTCTTTGATCCTTTTAATTCCATAAATTTTCTCCTTTCTGTTTTTAAAAACAATAATTATTACTATTTTTATTGTATTACAAAACCCTAAAAATTGCAAGTATATTTTTAAATCTTTCTCAATCCAAACCTAAAATTTCAGCAAGCACATCAATGATGATCTCGTTCGTGCACGACTTAATATATCCCATCATGTGAATTAAGATCTCATCTTGCTTTTGTGCTTCTGTCAGTTTCTCATTGTGCTTTGTCTGGTCAAGCAACATAATCAGCTGCGGTGTCAGATCCTCGTAAATATCCACTGTCGTCTCTGTCACCAATTTAGACAATTCTTTTTTCGTTCTCGGAACCATACTTTTCCCCTTTTCTCCTGACTGATCAATAAAGATTTTTCACCTTAAATTCTTTTTCTGCTTCTCTTCTCTGGTCTTTCTTTGCGATGTCTTGCCTCTTGTCATATAATTTTTTTCCTCGCGCAAGCCCAATCTCTACCTTCACAAGGCTTCCCTTAAAATAGACCTTCAGCGGAACCAGTGTATATCCCTTCTCTGCAATCTTCCCTGATATTTTGTTGATCTCATAGCGATGCATCAAAAGTTTTTTGACGCGCAGCGGATCTTTGTTAAAAATATTTCCCTTTTCGTACGGACTGATATGCATGCCGTACACCATCACTTCACCGTTTTCGATCCGGATAAAAGACTCTTTCACACTACATTTTCCCATGCGCAGAGATTTGACTTCTGTCCCGTGGAGCGAAATTCCACACTCATACGTATCCTCGATAAAATAATCATGATACGCTTTTTTGTTGTTTGCGATTAACTTAATCGACTGTGCCCCCATGCACATCCTCCTCACTTTCTATCTCCATTTTCTTATCTTCTGTCATATATCTTTTCTATCTTGCCCCTAATACAAAATCAATCGTCCGTGTCTCCGGATCAGCATCCAGAACCCAAACCTTGACCTTCTGTCCAAGCCGATAAACTTTTCCAAACTCAGAGCCAACCATCTCCATCGTTTCTTCTTTATAATAATACATGTCATCCCACATATTTGAGACATGCACCATCCCCTCGATCGTGTCTGGCAACTCGACATAGATGCCCCAAGTTGTGATGCCGGAGATCACTCCCTCATACTGCTCTCCGATATGGCGCTTCATATACTGCGCTTTCTTCATCTTCTCTGTCTCACGTTCCGCCTCATCTGCTCTTCTCTCCAGTTTGCTGCACTGTTCAGCGACTTTTGGCAGAATCGACTGATAATGTTCCATTCTCTGTTCATTCAGTTTTCCTCTCAGACTCTCCTTAATGATTCTGTGGATCTGGAGATCAGGATAACGTCTGATCGGCGATGTGAAATGGCAGTAGTATTTTGCTGCGAGTCCGAAATGCCCTGTGCATTCCACAGTGTACTTTGCCTGTTTCATCGAGCGAAGCGTCAGGCGGCTGATCAAATCTTCCTCCGGCGAGTCTTCGATTCTGGCGAGCAACTTTTGCAGCTCTTTCGGATGAATCTCATCCTTTGTATTTTTGATCGAATAACCAAAGTTATAGATAAACGTGGCAAGCTTCTGAATTTTTTCTGGATCCGGATTTTCGTGTGTACGGTAAAGGAACGGCACTTCCCGCCAGAAATAGTCCTCTGCCACTGTCTCATTGGCAATCAACATAAAATCCTCAATCAGCTTTGTCGCTGTGTTGCGGTCATACGGGCGGATCTCCACGGGTATGCCTCTCTCGTCAAGTACCATCTTTGTCTCCGGAAAATCAAAATCGATGGAACCTCTTTTTCGTCTCTTTTTCCTCAAGATTGCCGCGAGCTCTTCCATCTGCTCAAACATCGGGACGAGTTCTGCGTATCGCTCTATTTCCTGCTCATCATGATCCTCCAAAATTTTCTTGACACTGGTGTACGTCATTCGTCTTGTGACGCGAATCACACTCTCACAGATCTGATGAGCGACTACGTTTCCTTTTTCATCGATATCCATCAGACAGCTCAGTGCCAGTCTGTCTTTCCCCTCATTGAGCGAACAGATTCCGTTTGACAGCTTATGCGGCAGCATCGGGATCACGCGGTCGGCGAGATAGACGCTCGTCCCACGCTTCAGTGCTTCCCAGTCTAGAGCGCTGTTTTCCTGAACGTAATTCGTCACATCGGCGATGTGCACGCCGAGGTGGTAGAGACTGCCTTCCTTTGTCAATGAGACTCCATCGTCCAAATCCTTCGCGTCCTCCCCGTCAATCGTCACGATCGTCCAAGCCCTCAGATCCGTCCGGAAAGCCCGATCGGCATCTGAGACTTCCTCCGCTGTTCTTTCCGCCTGGTTCATCACCTTTTCAGGGAATTCCACAGGCAGTTCATGAGCATACACGATCGACAGCACATCTGTCCCCGGATCATTGATATGACCGATAATCTCCTTGACTTTCCCTTCCGGCTTTTTTCGCTCCCCGCCGTAATCTGTGATCTCGGCAACCACTTTGTGACCATTCACAGCCCCTTTTGAGCGCTCCAGCGGGATAAAGATATCCTTTCCAAACCGCTGATTATCCGGAATGACAAAGCCAAAATTTTTATTTTTCTGATACGTCCCGACGATCTCCGTGATTCCATGGGACAAGATCTTTACGATTCTTCCTTCCTGTCGCTTCCCTGTCTTTACCGGCAGCAATTCCACTTCCACCTGATCCTGGTGCAATGCTCCCATCATATTGTCCTCGGAGATAAACAGATCCTCCTCTCTGCCTTCGATCTCCACAAATCCAAATCCTTTCGGATGACCGACAAATGTCCCCGTCAAGACTTCTTTTTCTCTCTTTTTATATTTTCCGCGTTTGGAAATCTCAATTTTCCCCTCCGCGATCAGTTCATCTAGCACATATTCCAGTTCCGGTCGCATCTCCTTCGTCACCTGAAGAAGAATCGCCAGCTCTTTAATCTTCATCGGCACATAATGTTTGTCACACATGAGCTGATATACGACTTCTTTTCGTTTTTCTAATAATTCAAAATCCATCTGTTTTTCCGTCCTCCTGTTTTTCTTTCCGATCCCCTGCTCTTCTCGGGAATCTTGCAGTATGATAGAGGCAAAAACGGACCGTTGCAGCACATAAATTTCTTTTCTCCGCACACTTTAACTCTTTCTTCCGCGAAAGACAAAAAAATGCGAAAATCAGAAAGCATACGATATTTGCAACAGCCCGCCTTCTTTTTGTGATCACAAAATTTTTAAAAGTTGATGTTCAATACGATTGCCAGGATAATAAAGGCAAAAGCAAGAACTCTCGTTCCTTTCAGAGCGAATCCCTCTGCAGAACGTCCTCTGTTTTTTGCCCAGTACGACTCCGTCGATCCGCCCAAGGAGCCCAGTCCATTCTGTTTTCCTTCCTGCATCAAAATCAAAACGGTTATCGCAAGACAAATAAGTCCAAAGATCACTGTTAAAATCGTTCTCAAAACTGCCACGGTTACACCTCCTATGTCATACATTGTTTAGTTTATCATAGGCATTTCTTTTTTTCAACTGATATTTTGTGTGTTTTTTCACTTTTATGGAAAGCTTCGTAATCTTCCGGAAATGGATTGTGGTAGCAGGCTCCTTCCCCAAGCTCTTCCTCGATCCGCAAGAGCTGATTATATTTCGCAACGCGTTCGCTTCGCGCCGGAGCTCCTGTCTTGATCTGCCCTGCCGCAACTGCCACGGCAAGGTCTGCAATCATCGTATCTTCCGTCTCACCGGAGCGGTGCGAAATCACAGTGCGGTAACCACAGCGTTTTGCCAGCTCAATCGCTTCCAGTGATTCGCTCACTGTTCCGATCTGGTTGACTTTGATCAAAATTGCATTGCCTGCTCCCAGAGAAATCCCGCGCGCCAGCCGCTTTTTGTTTGTCACAAACAGATCATCCCCCACAAGCTGTACTTTTGATCCCAGACGCTGCGTCATCTTCTGCCAGCCCTTCCAGTCCTCCTCCCACAGCCCGTCTTCGATCGAAGCGATCGGGAACTGATCAATCAAGCTTTCATAATATTCGATCATTTCTTCTGCCGTCCTCATCACTTCTTCGCCCTTCATTTTACTCTCTCCCGGGAAAAAATATTTTCGGCTTTTCTCATCGTACAGTTCACTTGCCGCAGCGTCCAGGGCAAAGACAATATCCACTCCTGGCGTATACCCGCTCTGTCTCACCGCACGCACCATCAACTCTAAGACGGCATATGCATCTGGAAGATTTGGCGCAAAACCTCCTTCATCGCCTACGCCGGTGGACAGCCCTTCTTCCTTTAAAATCTTCTTTAATGTATGGTACACTTCTGTGCACATCTGAAGTCCTTTTGAAAAGCTGCAGGCACCTGACGGCATAATCATAAATTCCTGCAGATCCACAGTGTTATCAGCATGGCACCCCCCATTTAAGATATTCATCATGGGAACCGGAAGTCTTTTCGCCTGAATTCCTCCCAGATATCGGAAGAGAGAAATCTCCAGCACCTTTGCCGCTGTCGCTGCCACCGCCATCGAGACACCTAAGATCGCATTTGCGCCGAGATTTTTCTTTTGCTCCGTGCCATCTCTCCGGATTAAAATCCGATCAATCCCTTCCTGGTTTAACACATTTTCCCCGATGATGGCATCGGCAAGCACTGCATTGACATGATGAACCGCACGTTTCACGCTAAGCCCGTGATATTCCTCTTCCCCATCTCGAAGTTCTGTCGCCTCAAAGCTTCCTGTCGATGCTCCGGAAGGTACCGCTGCTCTTCCGACGATACCTCCCTCCGTCATGACTTCCACCTCAAGCGTAGGATTTCCTCTTGAATCTAGAATCTGTCTTCCAATCACATCTATAATCTCAACATACTGATACATAGAAAAACTACCTCCTTTTTGATTTCCGCTTCCAATAGCCTCCTCACTCCTGGAGATAGTTTATCCATTTTTCTTTATTTCATGCTCAGCTTTTCCAACTCATCCAGATACTTTTCAAACACACCGAGCGCCTCCTCAATCGGTTTAGGCGTTGTCATGTCGACATCGCAGATCTTGAGCAGATCAATCGGGTCCATGCTTCCTCCGCTGCTCAAAAATTTCATATAATTTTCCACAGCTTTCGGCTCTCCATTCAAAATTTTCTGGCTGATTGCAATCGCCGCCGAAAATCCTGTCGCATACTGATAGACATAAAACGGTGTGTAGAAATGTGGGATTCTTGCCCATTCGATCGCAATCTCTGAATCAGAAACCATCTCATCCCCGAAATACTGTTTATTCAGATCATAGTAGATCTCACACAGACGATCCGCCGTCATCACTTCCCCTGCTTCCACAGCCTCATGAGTGATCTTCTCAAATTCCGCAAACATGGTCTGGCGGAACATCGTCCCTTTAAATTTATCAAGGAAATAATTGACCAGATACAGACGCTCGTTCTCGTCTTTTGACTGCTCCATCAGATGATGGATCAAGAGCGCTTCATTGCATGTTGAGGCGACCTCTGCCACAAAAATTTTATATCCGGCGTACAGATACGGTTGTGCCGCATCGGAGAAATACGAGTGGAGCGAATGCCCCATCTCATGCGCCAACGTAAAGACATTATTCAGCGTTCCGTCGAAATTCAGCAGCACATACGGGTGTGTGCCGTAAGCTCCCCACGAATACGCCCCTGTCCTCTTGCCTTCATTCTCATAAATATCAATCCAGCCGCTCTCCATCCCTTCCTTTAAAATCGCACCGTATTTTTCTCCCAGAGGTTTTAATCCTTCCTGAACAATCTGTTTTGCCTCCTCAAACGTGTACTCTCTCGAGACATCCGCTGCAAGCGGAACATACACATCGTACATATGCAGTTCGTCCAGGCCGAGTATCTTTTTTCTGAGTGCAACGTAGCGGTACATCAGATTCATATTTTTGTGGATGGTCTCGATCAGCTGATCGTATACTGACACTGGGATCGCATTGCCATCGAGATAGTATTCTCTTGCGGAAGTGTAGCGATGTTCCTTCGCAAAAAATGCAGTCTGCCGCAAATTTGCATCAAAGATTGCTGCGAGTGTATTTTTAAAATTTTCATAAGAGCGATAAAACGTCTCAAACGCTTCTCTGCGGACTGTTCTGTCGCTTTTTTCTTCCATGGCAATAAAACGCCCTGCCGACAGCACAACCTCTTCCCCATTCTCATCCTTGACGGATCCAAATGTGATATCCGCATTATTAAACATGGCATAGATCTGATACGGTGCCTGCCCCATCTCGCCCGCCCTTGCAAGCATTTCTTCCTGTTCTATGGACAGTGTGTGCGGTTTCCCACGCAGAATTTCTCCCAGAAATCTCTTATAGAATCGAAGTCTCTCGCTTTCTTCCATCCACTGCTCTAAGACCTGATCCTCCATCGCCAGAATCTCCGGCTCTGCAAATGCCGTTGCACTGCTCATCTGGTTTTGTAATACCTGTGCCTCACCTGACAATTTCTGGTACGTACTGTTCTTTGTATTTTCATGAAATCTTTGATTTGCGTATACATTGACCTTCTCGAACCGTTCCATCATCGCAGCATAGGAATCAAGGAAGCAAAGCAATGTTTCTTTGTTCTGCGCCAGCTTTCCCTTGAATTTTGCAATTTTCTCGATCTCTTGCTTTACTTTCTCGGCGTCTTTTTTCCAGAGCTCATCATTTTCATATAAATCCTCAATCGCCCAGCAATCTTCTTTTCTTACTTCTTCTCTTTTTGGCAGCTTTTTCTGTCCCATTGTGAAACCTCCCATCTAACGCTTCTGATTTACCTGCAATACAAACAGACTCTGATTTTCTTTCTCATTGATCACATATTCTCTGCAGATCCGGTATTGCGGATATCTCCTGCAGTTTCTCTGAATCCATGCTTTTTCACTGCTGTACAGCAGAACGATCCCTCCATCTTTGAGGTGCGTCATCGCTTTTTCAAAAAACTTCCGGTACAGTTCTCCAATCTGTTCCTCGTCCCGGTTCTTATTTTGCCCAGGAAAATTCGTCACAATCTCATCAAACAGATATTCATGCTCAAAGTCGAAAAAATTTCGGTTGATATAGTGAATCGGAAGCTCTGCCCGCTTTGTATTCTCACGCGCTTTTTCCACTGCCTCTTCCAGAATATCAAGTCCATACATCGTCCGCGCCTTGACACAGGCATTTCTCTCGATCAACATCGTACCGACACCGCAGAACGGATCCAAAATCTGGGCATCTTCTTTTAAATACTCTTTTGCAAGCTCCATCAAAAGTGCCGCATTGACCGGAGCAATCGACGTCGGCAGATATTCCCTGCGATAAGAGAATCGCTCGTCCTCGATCGTGTACAGTTTCAAAAGAGGAACATATTTTTCTTCTTTTGTCTGAATCAATCGGATCTCGATCTCATACTCCTGCGAAGAATTGATCCAGTTTCTTCCCGAAGATTCTTCCAACTCTGCCGCCATCTTTCGAATCCAGGATCCTTTTTTCTCAATCGGCATTTTTCCTCTCAGTTCCACGCGAAAATAAAATGGAGGTTTTCCTTCATGCAGTCCCTGGACAAAGGATGTAATTTTGGAAGTCCCTATCATCTTGCCGATCTGTTCTGGAGTTCCCTCTACCGCCTGGAGACCAGGGATTGGGAAAAGCATCTCCCTCCAGGTGCGAATCTTCAGAATCTGATCCAGCTGATCTGTGCTGAATCTGACACCCCCTGCAAGCATCGCCACCTTTTCCTCCGGAATCTGCCTGCGCGTTGCCTCCCTCTGGCAACGATTTGTCAGCAGAATCACCTCTACTGGTCTTTTACTCTGATCGCCTGTAAAGAGATGTTTTTTCGGCTTTTCATACTGAAGAATCATATTTTGCAGGAGAGAAAGTTCCTCTCTTAAATGTTTTGACTCCTGCTGTGTGATATCCATCTGCTCAATCTGTCTTTTTCTTTCTTTGAGCATTGGCAGGCAGGAATCATACTCATAACAGCGAATCGCCTTCAAAAAATCTGACCGCACAAACAGCGTCTCTTCTCTCTCATATGCCTCGACAAGATCCGGAAGTACCTCCTCACACTCCATCTCCCCCAAAATAAGTGCCGCATTTTTTCGAACTTTCGCATCCTCATGTTTTAAAAGATCCACAAATATTCCATACTCTCCCTCCAAGAGATAGGCAAGCGCACGTTTCTGCTTCTCCTCCTGTATCTCTCTTCGCAACGAAATTAAGTTTTGGCGGATTTGTCTGCCACTTTGGATCTCTTCTATCCATTCTCTCATCATTCCAAGCATTCTTCCTTTCTACATAAAAGAACTGCCGCAAAATGAACCTCTTTCTTCTTTCATTTTGTGGCAGTTCTGCTCATTATTCTTCTACACTATAGTTTGGTGCTTCTTTTGTGATATGAATATCGTGAGGATGTGACTCTTTCAGGGACGCAGCGGAAATTTTGATGAATCTTCCGTTTTGTTTCAGCTCTTCGATTGTCTTTGTTCCACAATATCCCATACCAGATCTCAGACCGCCCATCAGCTGGAATACGGTATCCTCAACCGTTCCCTTATAAGCCACGCGTCCTTCCACGCCTTCCGGTACCAATTTCTTTGCGTTTGTCTGGAAATAGCGATCCTTGCTTCCGTTCTCCATCGCTGCGATGGATCCCATTCCACGGTATACTTTATATTTTCTTCCCTGGAACAGTTCAAAGGTTCCCGGGCTTTCATCGCATCCTGCGAAGATACTTCCCATCATGCAGACATTGGCGCCTGCTGCGATTGCCTTTGTCATATCACCGGAATACTTGATACCGCCGTCTGCAATGATCGGAATACCATACTCTTTTGCTGCTGAGTAGCAATCCATCACAGCTGTGATCTGCGGTACACCGATTCCTGCTACGACACGGGTTGTACAGATGGATCCTGGTCCGATGCCGACCTTCACGGCATCTGCGCCAGCTTCGATCAGTGCTCTCGTCGCATCTGCAGTTGCCACATTTCCCGCGATCACCTGGAGATCCGGATAGTTCTCTTTGATCATCTTCACACAGCGGATGACGTTTGCAGAATGTCCATGTGCGGAGTCGAGCACAACGACATCGACATGAGCTTTCACCAGCGCCTCTACACGCTCCAGAACATTTGCGGTGATTCCGACAGCTGCTCCACACAGAAGACGACCCTGCTCATCTTTTGCTGACAGAGGATATTTAATCTGTTTCTCGATATCTTTGATTGTGATGAGACCTTTTAAATTATTTTCCTCATCCACGATCGGAAGTTTTTCTTTTCTCGCCTGGGCCAGAATCTTTTTTGCCTCCTCGAGGGTGATTCCCACCTTTGCTGTAATCAGATTCTCAGAAGTCATAGACTCTTTGATCTTCTTCGAAAAATCTTCTTCGAATTTCAGATCACGGTTTGTGATGATTCCAACCAACTTTCCATTTTCTGTGATTGGAACACCGGAGATTCGGAATTTCGCCATCAGATTGTTGGCATCTTCCAATGTATTTTCTGGAGATAAATAAAAAGGATCCGTAATAACGCCGTTTTCTGAGCGCTTTACCTTATCCACTTCTTCTGCCTGCGCTTCGATCGACATATTTTTATGGATAATACCGATTCCACCCTGTCTGGCCATCGCAATCGCCATTCTATGTTCCGTTACTGTATCCATTCCGGCGCTCATCATCGGAATATTCAGCTTAATTTTTTTTGTCAGCTGTGTCGACAAATTAACCTGATTAGGAACTACCTCGGAATATCCCGGTACGAGCAATACGTCGTCAAATGTAATTCCTTCGCCAATAATACAACCCATTTTTCTACCTCACTTTCTTATAGTTTCTCTAGTCTAACAAAAGTAAAACCAAAAGTCAACACCGTTTTCGACAAATTTTAAAATGTACTGACTTTTCTCGGTGCAATTCGCTTGATATCGTTTATGATCACGTCATCTGGCTCGATGATCACCATGAATTTTCCCCTCTCATCCTGCATCACCAATCCAAACTGCGCCTTATTTTCCACACCGGAAGAATAGTCTGACACTTTCATATCCTTCCTGTTTCTGTAGGAATCCAGCGCATGGGAAGAAAGCGGAGCCATGATCTCAAGCTTTTCTGTCAGATTCAGGCTGCATACTCTTTTTCTTTTCGTCTTTGACATAATCTTATCGATATCCAGCTCCCCGTTGACATACAGATATTCATATTCCAGGTTAAACCCCGGAATCAGAAAATAGTCTGCCACCGCCAAGGCGATGAACACGATCAGAAAAACCCATTGCAGCGTCAGCAAATAAAGAAGCACTGAGGCTGCTGTCCCCACAATCATCACGATCTTCGCAATCTGCTCTATCAGCGGTGTCTTTCGCTTGATCAGCAGTTCTGAATACAAATCACCCATTTCTCCTCCTCCACATGTCTCTCCGTTACATCCGGAAAGTTCTTCTTTTGTATTTTCTATATAGTATAGCGAATTTTTTTTGATATGGAAAGACCTTATCCATCTTTTTTATGAAATTCTATCTTTCTTTCCGGCTATCTTTCGCTTTCTTTTTTTCTCATGCATTTTTCACAAAAACCCGTCCCTTTCTCTGTGCAAAAAAGAAAGTGCAGCATAAAATCTGCACTTTCCTCTACTGTCATACTATAAATTTTTACGAAGCCCTGGAAATTACATCATTCCCATGCCCTGAGCGCCTGCCGGTGCTGCTGGTGCCTCCTCTTTGATGTTTGCCACACAGGACTCTGTTGTCAGGAATGTAGCTGCAACGCTTGTCGCATTCTGCAGAGCGCTTCTTGTCACTTTTGCAGGGTCCAGGATACCAGCTTCTACCATATTGACATATTCCTCTTTGTAAGCGTCAAATCCGATTCCTTCCTCTGACTCTTTGACTTTATTGATGATCACTGCACCTTCCAGTCCAGCATTTGCTGCGATCTGGTACAGAGGAGCTTCCAGAGCTTTCAGGACAACCTTTGCTCCTGTCTTCTCATCGCCTTCCAGAGTATTTACCAGCTCTTCTACTTTCTTAGAAGCATGGATGTAAGCAGATCCGCCTCCGGAGATGATACCTTCCTCCACAGCTGCTCTTGTAGCTGCCAGTGCATCTTCCATGCGAAGTTTTGCCTCTTTCATCTCTGTCTCTGTCGCTGCGCCGACACGGATCACTGCAACACCGCCAGCCAGTTTTGCCAGTCTCTCCTGCAGTTTCTCTTTATCGAATTCAGATGTTGTCTCCTCGATCATCTTCTTGATCTGAGCGATTCTTGTCTGGATTGCCTCTTTGTCACCCATGCCATCTACGATAACAGTGTTTTCTTTCTGTACTTTCACTGATTTTGCACGACCTAACTGCTCCATCGTGGTATCTTTTAAGTCTAATCCTACTTCCTCAGAAATCACCTGTCCGCCTGTCAGGATCGCGATATCTTCCAGCATAGCCTTTCTTCTGTCACCGTATCCAGGAGCTTTTACTCCAACTACCTGGAAAGTTCCTCTGAGCTTATTCAGGATCAAAGTTGTCAGTGCCTCGCCCTCGATATCCTCTGCGATGATCAGCAGTTTCTTTCCGGACTGTACAATCTGCTCTAACAGTGGAAGGATTTCCTGAATATTGGAGATCTTCTTGTCTGTGATCAGGATATATGGATTCTCCAGAACAGCCTCCATCTTCTCCATATCAGTTGCCATGTATGCGGAGATATATCCTCTGTCGAACTGCATACCTTCTACCAGATCAAGTTCTGTCTTCATCGTCTTAGATTCCTCGATCGTGATGACACCGTCATTAGAAACCTTCTCCATCGCATCTGCAACCAGATTTCCTACCTCGTCATCTCCTGCGGAGATCGCTGCGACTCTTGCGATCTGATGTTTTCCTTTTACCTTGCTGCTCATCTGAGCGATTGCCTCCACTGCAGTCTCTGTTGCCTTCTTCATTCCTTTTCTCAGAACGATCGGGTTAGCACCTGCCTCGAGGTTCTTCATTCCCTCATGGATCATTGCCTGTGCCAGAACAGTTGCTGTCGTTGTTCCATCTCCGGCAACATCATTTGTCTTTGTGGCAACTTCTTTTACAAGCTGTGCACCCATGTTCTCAAATGGATCTTCCAGCTCGATCTCTTTTGCGATAGTCACACCGTCATTTGTGATAAGTGGAGCGCCGAACTGTTTATCCAGAACAACGTTTCTTCCTTTCGGTCCCAATGTCACGCGGACGGTATTTGCCAATTTATCTACGCCTGCCTCCAACGCTGCTCTTGCGCTGGAACCATACTTAATTTCCTTTGCCATGTTGATCTCCTCCTGATCTTTGTGTTTGTTTTTTCACATTTCTATTTTATATCAAAAACTGTCAATAATTCAGATCTCTCGAAAAAATGCTGTTTCGGTCTGCCCATTATTCTACGATAGCCAGGATATCACTCTGTTTTACGATGATATATTCCTGATCGTCCAGTTTTACTTCATTTCCTGCATATTTTGAATAGATTACTTTATCTCCAACTTTTACCTGCATAACCACTTCTTTTCCATCTACCATTCCGCCAGGGCCAACGGCGATTACTTCTGCTTCCTGTGGTTTTTCCTGTGCTTTGCTTGCTATGATAATTCCAGATTTTGTTGTCTCTTCTGCTTCAAACTGTTTCAATACAACTCTGTCGCCTAATGGTACTAATTTCATGTTCAGTTCCTCCTTTTTTCTTGGACCCTTTTTGGTTTATTAGCACTCACTTAAATTGAGTGCTAACCGATAGCCTTATATTAGATAAAATATGCCAAATGTGCAACTCGTATTATAGCCATATTTTGGCATTATATCTGCTATATTCTCAATTTTTCTCTTTTTTTCTTTTTGTATCTCATCTTTTTATATTTTTAAATTTTTTTATTTATAACAAAAAAATCCTCTCTCCCACATGCACTCTATATGCCTGCAAGAAAGAGGATTCACCTCTGTCTCCTATTTTGCTTTCTGCTTTTTTAACTCCGCCAACTCATCGAATACCACATCATTCAATACTTTGATATAGGTTCCCTTCATTCCAGAAGAACGCGATTCTATGACCCCGGCACTTTCAAATTTGCGAAGTGCGTTTACAATGACTGATCTTGTGATTCCGACACGGTCAGCGATTTTGCTTGCCACCAGAATACCCTCTGATCCATCCAATTCGTCAAAAATGTGAATGACTGCCTCAAGCTCTGAGAAAGACAGGGTGCTGATTGCTGATTTCACAATCTGAATTTTTCTGCTCTCTTCCGCGCTTTCTTCGTTGACAGAACGCATCATCTCCAGACCGACAACGGTTGTCCCATACTCGCTCAGAATGATGTCATCTATCTCATACTGGCTGTCACATTTATACATGAAGACGGTTCCCAGACGCTCTCCTGCAATGTCAATCGGATTGATAATCGCCTGATATTTTCTCACACCATCTCCTTCAAAACCAAGAGTTTCCAGATTCACATTTTCCTTTGTCGAGAGTACACCCAAGAGACGCTCGTTCAGCATCGCATCGATATATCCTCCGACACGATCTTCGATCAATTCCTTGATTTCCTCGACTCCTTCACAGAGACTCACTCCCAAAACTTTTCCCTTTTTGCTGATCACCAGAATGTTCGATTTCAAAATGTCTGTCAACACTTCACAGATATCATTGAACACCACTTTGCTGGAGTTGTTATTGTGAAGCAGTTTATTGATTTTTCTGGTTTTATCTAGCAACTGTACGCTCATATTATCCCTCCATTCTTTGAATCGCACACTCCTGTTTATATTTTTTATATTATCATATAATTTTTGAATTTTCAACGACAATTATAAAAATATTAATATTTTTTCGTGGTATTCAAGATAATTCAGACACCACCAAAAAAAGGCGTCGCAAATGCAACACCTTTTCCATATTTTCGCCTTTTTATTCTTCCTTTTTTGGTCTATTTTTTACATAGCCACACTTTTCATCCATGCAGACTAATTTGTTGCCCTTTTCAAGCAGAAGTTTTCCACATTCAGGACATTTTTCCTTCGACGGTTTCTGCCATGTCATAAAGTCACATTCCGGATTGTTCTCACAACCGTAATACTTTCTGCCCTTCTTTGTCTTGCGCAGCACAATCTCTTTTCCGCACTGCGGGCAGGATACTCCGATTTTCTCCAGATATGGCTTCGTGTTCCTGCAGTCGGGAAATCCCGGACAGGCAAGAAATCTCCCGTGAGGTCCATATTTGATCACCATGTTTCTGCCGCAGAATTCACAAATCACATCGGTCACTTCATCTTCAATCTTAACTCGTTCCAGCTCTTTCTCAGCATTGTTGACCGCTTCTTCGAGATCTGGGTAAAAATTTCTCACGACGGTCTTCCAGTTTACCACTCCTTCGGCAACCTTATCGAGGAGCATCTCCATGTTCGCTGTGAAATTCACATCCACAATACTCGGGAATGCTTCTTTCATGATGTTGTTGACCACTTCCCCGAGTTCCGTCATATACAAATTCTTATTTTCCTTTGCCACATATCTGCGCGCAATAATCGTCGTGATGGTCGGCGCATAGGTGCTCGGGCGACCAATTCCCAACTCCTCAAGCGTCTTGACAAGTGCTGCCTCGGTATAGTGCGCAGGCGCCTGAGTAAAATGTTGCTTTGCCTCAAAATCTTGCAACGTCAGCACACTCTCCTTGCTGATCGCCCCCAGCATTCCATTATTTTCCGTCTTTTCCTCCGTCTCATCTGTATAGACAGACCTGAATCCATCAAACAGAATTTTTGAGGCTGCCACGGTAAACTGATACGTCTCCTGTGCCCCCTTTGCCATAATTTTGACGGATGTCGTCTCATAGCGGGCATTTTCCATCCGGCTTGCGACAAAACGTTTCCATATCAAATGATAGAGGCGATACTGATCTCGAGAAAGAGAATCCTTCATAGAAATCGGTGTTCTGGTAACGTCCGAAGGGCGGATTGCCTCGTGGGCATCCTGTATCTTCTGTGCACTCTTTTTGTCCTGATGTGTCTGTGCCACATACTGTGTCCCATAATTTTTTTCGATGAAATCTCTCGCCGCCGCATCTGCTTCCTCGGAAATTCGCGTGGAATCGGTACGAAGATACGTGATCAAACCCACCGTTCCATTTCCTTTAATATCAATACCTTCATACAGCTGCTGCGCAAGGCGCATCGTCTTCTGTGTGGAAAAATTCAAGACATTGGATGCTTCCTGCTGAAGCGTGCTGGTGGTAAACGGCAATGGCGCCTTTTTTGTCCGCTCTCCCTTTTTGATATCGCTCACAAAAAAAGAAGCGTCTTTTAACTGATCTGTGATCTTGTCCAGCTCTTCTTTCGACTTGATCACAATCTTTTCTTTTTCTGTCCCGTAAAATTTTGCCGTCAAAGGTTTCTTTTCACCCTCCACCGCAAGCGAAATGTCAAACGTCCAATACTCTTCCGGGATAAAAGCATTGATCTCATCTTCACGATCCCCGATGATGCGCAGTGCCACTGACTGCACTCTTCCGGCGCTGAGTCCTCTTTTCACCTTTGCCCACAGAAGTGGACTGATCTTATATCCCACCATGCGGTCCAGAATTCTGCGCGCCTGCTGTGCGTTGACAAGATTCATATCGATGCCGCGCGCATTTTTCAAAGATTCCTTCACCGCATTTTTTGTGATCTCATTAAAAGTAATCCGGTACCCTTTCTTTTCATCCAGTTTCAGTGCACTTGAAAGATGCCATGAAATAGCTTCTCCCTCGCGGTCAGGGTCCGTCGCAAGATAAACCTTCTCCGCTTTCTTCGCCTCTTTTCGAAGCATGGCGAGAATATCTCCTTTTCCCCGGATTGTAATATATTTTGGCTCGTAATCATGTTCTATATCAATTCCCATCTGGCTCTTTGGCAGATCTCTTACATGACCATTTGATGCAACGACTTCATAATTTGCTCCCAAAAATTTTTTAATCGTTTTTACTTTCGTCGGCGATTCCACAATCACCAGATATTTTGACATATAAACCTCCAAGAACTTTTCATCATTTTATAAAACCCTCTGATAATAATTTTTTGTCACTTCGAAAATAACTTCCCTCATTTGCAATTTCAGCAAAATCTCGATTGTCTCATCCATAGGCAGCTTTGTTTCATCCAAAATCCGCTGCAGACTTTTGGGTCGTAAATCCAGACAACTATACACCAAATTTTCTTTTGTTGCAAGTCTAATCTGTTTTTTTTCTTTTTTCTTTATATTTTTACAGGCAATGCCCTGTTCCTCCAATACCTGTTCTGTGGACGAAAAAATTCCTGCTCCCTGTGCAATCAAACGGTTACATCCCCTGCTCAGGGCATCGCTCGGTCTGCCCGGGACAGCGTAGATTTCCTTGCCCTGCTCCAGTGCACAGTCCACTGTGATCAGGCTGCCGCTTCGCTCGCGCGCCTCCACCACAATCACAAAATCGGCAAGCGCACTGATCAGCCGATTGCGTCTTGGAAAGTGTTTTGCCAGCGGCGCGCTCCCCGGCGGAAATTCCGAAATCACTCCTCCAATCTGACAGAGAGATTCATACAATCCTTGATGTTCCGGCGGATAAATCACATCGACTCCACTTCCCAGGATCGCATACGACTCTCCCCCGGCACGCAATGCCGCTTCCTGGGCACATCCATCGATTCCTCTCGCCATCCCGCTGATCACCTCCACATCCGCGAGCGCCAGCTCCTCCCCGATCTGCCCGGCAAGGGCCTGCCCCGCATAAGTGCAGGCGCGCGCTCCGATCACTGCCGCCGATTTTTTCTCTTCTCCTGGCAGTCTTCCTTTAAAAAACAGCCCAAATGGCTTGTCCGCAATGGAAAGCAGCCTTTTGGGAAAACTTTTTTCTTCCCGGCTGATAAAGTTTATTTCCCTCTCTCTCTGTCTATGATAAACTTCCGATGGATTTTCTTCTTTTTGCAAAAGTCTGTCCATCTCCCATTCTTTTAAAAACCGCAGTTTTTCCAGCTCGCCCCGCTTTGCGCGGTAGAGTTCCTCCGGTGTTCCAAACACCCGCAGTAATTTTTCCATTTTTTTTGACGCAATCTCGCTCTGACTGCAAAGCCAAAGCCAATACTCCTCCATACTTTTCCCCTCACTTCCAAAATTTTTCATGGCTTGTCCGATACGACAGCGCCTCCGCCACATGGCGCTTTTCAATCTTGCGTGCACCCTCTAAATCCACAATCGTCTGTGACACTTTCATAATCTTATGATACGCCCTGGCGCTGATTTTCCATCTGTCAAACACCTGCTCTAACAACTTTTTCGCATCTTTGCTGAGTACGCAAAACTCCCGTATTCCCGCTGATGTCAAATCGGAATTAAAATAAAATTCCGTGCCGCTATACCTCTGCTTCTGCCGCTTATGAGCCTCCGATACGCGTTCTCTGATCGCATCTGAGGATTCATTCTTTGTCTGACACTGCAAATCACAATAAGAAACCTCCGCCGCTTCTGCGCTGATATCCATCCTGTCAAGCAGCGGCTGGCTGATCCTCTGCAGATATCTCCGCACTTCCGCCTCGGTACACGAACAGCGCTCTCTGTTCGGATAATAGCCGCACCGGCAAGGGTTCATGGCGCCGACGATCATTGTGTGGGCTGGAAACACATACCTTCCTCCAGTTCTCGCAATACACACCTCCCGGTCCTCCAGAGGCTGGCGCAGAATCTCCAGCGTTGTCTTCTGAAATTCCGTCATCTCATCCAAAAACAGCACTCCTCTGTGTGCAAGGCTGATTTCACCTGGCTTTGGATTTCTCCCCCCGCCAATCAGCGCCTGCGGCGTGATCGTGTGGTGCGGTGCGCGAAATGGTCTCTCCCAGAGCAGCGGGTGTTCGCTTGAAAGCAGCCCTGCGACACTGTAAATCTTGGAAATCTCCAGCCTCTCCTCCATCGTCATCTCCGGCAAAATGGAAGGAATCCGCTTTGCTATCATAGATTTTCCTGCACCTGGAGGTCCAATCATCAGAAAATGATGCATACCGCTCACCGCAACCTCCGCAGCTCTCTTGAGCAGCCCCTGACCATTGACCTCGCAGAAATCTTCTCCTTTTTTTCTATTTTCTTCTGTCATCCATGAGGAATCTCGGCACGAAGGAATCTCTTTTTTGCCCTGAAAATAGAGAATCATCTCTCTGAGTGCTGAAACGCCGATCACCTCAATCCCTTCAATCATCGCCGCCTCTCTCTCATTCTTTTTCGGGACAATACACACACGGTATCCACTCTTTTTCGCCCCATCCACAAGGGGAAGGACGCCGTGAATGGGATTGACATTTCCCCCAAGGCTGAGTTCTCCTGCGATAAACACCCCTTCCAGCGCCTCCTGTGAAAAATACTCATAGGCTGCCAGGACAGCCGCCGCGATCGGCAAGTCAAACCCCGACCCTGCTTTTCTCAAATCTGCCGGTGACAAACTGACCGTCACTTTCTTCGGTGCCAGCAAGACATCAGAATTATGTATCGCTGTCCTAACCCGCTCCTGCGCCTCCTTCACCTCCGAAGCCAAATATCCCACCATCTGAAACATAGGCAGCCCATTGCTGACATCCGCCTCAACGCGAACCGGACGGCTTTCTACACCGCAAAGGACAGCCGAATATGACGTGCTGAACAATCACATCCACCCTTTCTCTACACTGATTTTCTTATCATAACTACTTTTCTCTATGCATCCTTTTAATCTGGAAATTTATGACGAACGTCACGAAATGAATTCTAAAAGATTATATATTGATTGTAACTCTTTTTTATAAAAATAGCAAATATTTTTTATTTTTTGTGATTTTTTGTTGGAAGCCCGAAAACGTTGGCAGACTATCGTGTATGCCATAATGTACGCCAACGTCCCAGATGATATCACCGCAGACACGTTGCTTGTGACATCATCTGGGACTCCTGGCTGGTTACGTCATATTTGTCTCGGAGCCCACCCTATCTTGCAGGCTCTTCCTCATCAAATTCTACAATCACATAGTATCCTCTCGGCGTCTCTTTGATCTCCTTCACAATGCCTTTTGTATTCTTGAGTCTCTCACGAAACTGATAATTCGCAGACATTCCAACCGCCGGAAGAATCGTATAATAATAGCTCGTCGGGAGCTGGCTTTCCACCACCTCCACTTCCTGCCCCTGCTGCACCAGATTGGGGCGCTCCATCTTAAATTCCATTATCCTCATATTTTTCTCTACTCTCTCACTAAATCTGCATACGTCCCCTCGACCAGAATTCTCAGGTCTTCTGGGTGGATTAAAATCTGTTCTCCTCTTTTTCCGGCACTAACTGCAATCTCGTCAAATAACTGCGCCGTCTCCTCAAGATAAGTAGGAAATTTCTTTTTCATCCCGATCGGCGAGCAGCCTCCTCTGATATACCCTGTCACTGTGAGCAAATCTTTCATTGGAATCATCTCCGCTTTTTTGTCTCCGACCGCTTTTGCCACCTTTTTCAGATCTAATTCCATGTCCACCGGTATACAACACACAAAATATCCTGTCTTCTCCCCTTTAAGGACAAGTGTCTTAAAAACCTGTTCACAAGGCATCCCTATCATCTGTGCCGCATGGATTCCCGATAAATCTTCTTCGTCCACCTCATATTCTTTCGTGCGGAAAGCAACCTGGGCGCTCTCAACAATACGCATCGCATTGGTCTTCACCGAAGCCTCTATTTTTTTCTTTGCCATTCTTCTGCCTCTCTTTCATCCTTCGTATTCTACTCACAATAGGACCTCCCTTATTCTTACGCAAATCTTTGTCCCTGTCAAGTCCTCCCACTGTCATCGCACATTCTTTGTCTCATCATTTCTGGACAATAGAGTCAGAATTGTCCCTTCAGCTTCTCCAACGCATTTTTTTCAATCCTCGACACATAAGACCGTGAAATTCCTAACATCTTGGCAATTTCTCTCTGCGTCATCTCCTGGGCACCGCAGACACCGTAGCGCATTCGGATTACCTTCTTTTCTCTCTCATCCAACACCTCCTCCAGCAGATGATGCAGCCTCCTCACATTGTTCTCCAACTCCATTTCTTCGATAATATCTATATTTTCCCCTTCAATAATATCAAAGAGGCTGATTTCATTTCCTTCTTTATCTGTTCCGATCGGGTCATACAGCGAAACTTCCTTCGCCATTTTCTTTCTCATGCGGAACATCATCAACAGTTCATTTTCTATACATTTTGCCGCATAGGTCGCCAGCCTGTTGTTTTTTGTCGGATCGAAGGTAGAGACTGCTTTGATCAGCCCGATCGTGCCGATCGAGATCAGATCGTCGTTGTCTTCCTCCGCCCCCTGATATTTTTTGGCCACATGGGCAACCAGCCTTAGATTTCGCTCAATCAAAACCTTTTTTGCCTCCATATCGCCTTCCTGATATTGTTGCAGATATTGTCTTTCTTCCTGTGCTGTAAGTGGCTTTGGAAATGTTTTCAAAAAAGCTCCTCTAAGCGGTTTTATTATATCTTATGTCTTGCTTTTCCAAAAAGTGCCTTTCCAAATTATATTTTTTTCGCTTATTGACAGTCCATTCTGAAAACTTTATAATGAAAAAAAAGGCTTATGCCGAAAAAAGGAGGATTTTATTTATGAAAAAGTTCAAACAGCAGCTTTCATCTCGCTGTCTCGCCTCTATTGTGGCGCTGAACATGGCTTTTGCCATGCCTCTTCCTTCCTTTGCGCAAGAACTTGCATCGGATGCTGATCCGGATATTATCATTTTGTACACCAACGACGTACATTGCGGTATCGACGACAACATCGGATATGCCGGTTTAGCACTCTACAAAGAAGAGATGGAGGCTGAAACCCCTTATGTCACTGTGGTGGATGCAGGAGATGCCATCCAAGGCGCTCCGATCGGAACACTCTCCAGCGGCAGTTACCTTATCGACATCATGAATGAAGTGGGATATGATTTTGCAGTACCTGGAAATCACGAATTTGACTATGGCATGGATCGTTTCCTTGAACTCGCTGAAGATCTCGACTGCGGATACACTTCCTGTAACTTCATAGATCTCTCCACAGGCGATCCTGTGTTCGATCCATATAAATTGATCGAGTACGGCGACACCACCGTTGCCTTTATCGGCGTATGTACCCCAGAAAGTTATACAAAATCCACACCTACTTATTTCCAGGATGACAATGGAAATTATATCTACGGTTTCTGTGAGGATGAGACCGGTGAAGCCCTGTACGCTCAGATTCAGGCAAGCGTCGATGATGCTGTCGATGAGGGGGCTGACTATATCATTTTGGTTGGACATCTCGGAAATGAAGGCACAACACAGCGCTGGTCTTCCGAAGCTGTCATCGAAAACACAACCGACATCGATGTTGTGATTGACGGACATTCCCACGAGCAATATAACCGTATCCTGACAAACAAAGATGGCCGCGAAGTCATCCTCACTCAGACTGGAACAAAGCTTTCCAATATTGGAAAATTGACGATCGATTCTGAGGGAAATATCACTGCTGAACTCGTCACAGAAGTTCCTGCTCCGGCTGTCACATCAACCATCCCGGATGCAACCGCACCAGATGCAACCGCACCGGATGCAACTCCGGCTGTCGCTCAGGAACCTGAAGAGCCAGTCAAAAATGTTGACCCTGAAGTTGACGCATTCATCAAAAACATTCAGGCACAGTATGCTGACTTGCTTGAGGAAGTTGTTGGAACCACAGATATTCTTCTGACAATCAACAATGAGGAAACCGGTGAGAGAGCTGTCAGAAATTCAGAGACAAACCTTGGTGATTTCTGTGCTGATGCCCTGCGCGATCAGACAGGTGCTGATATCGCCTTCATGAACGGCGGCGGAATCCGCGGCAACATTGAAGTCGGTGACATCACATACAATGATTTGCTGACCGTCTTCCCTTACAGCAACACTATCTGCGTTGTAGAAGCAACCGGAAGTCAAATCCGCGATGCGCTTGAGATGGCTTCCAGGAATTATCCGGAAGAAAGCGGCGGTTTCCTCCAGGTTTCTGGTATCTCTTACACCATTGACTCTTCCATCTCAACCAATGTCCAGCTCGATGATAAAGGAAACTTCACAGGCGTAAACGGCGAATACCGCGTGACAGATATCACGGTAGGCGGCGAAGCACTTGACCTCGAAAAGATCTATACCCTCGCTTCCCACAACTACATGCTGAAATCAGCTGGAGACGGCATGACGATGTTCAGCGGATGCAATATCATCCAGGATGACATCGCAGTCGATGTTGATGTGCTCTCCAACTATCTGACCGAGGCACTCGGCGGAGCTGTCTCAGACTCCTATGAAGATCCAGACGGACAGGGACGCATCATCCTGAAATAGGGAAAATTTTACAAAATTGATCTGTAATCAATGATAAAAAAGGAGTATGCTCCTGGAAAACATTCCTCTGTTTTCCAGAACATACTCCTTTTCTGTACTGTCTATCTTCTTTTTCTCTCAGTTTTTCTCTGGTTCTTGTCTTCTCAGGATGTCACAGATATCCAGTTTTTCTCCCAGATCCACATACAACACCTGTTTCGGGTGCGGCGCACTCTGCTGCGGATTGCCCTCCTCGTCAAAGATTGCCCGCACTGTCACATGGAGGTCTGTCCCGTCCGGCTTCATCACTTCGATCGTTTCCCCGACACTGAACTTATTTCTCTGCTCAATGCGGTACAGCCCGTCCTTCTCGCCCCCGATAATACCCAGGTAAGTGTATTCTTTGATATAAGTATTGCTGTCATAAATCTGTGACTCTTCGCTCGGCTTGCCATAGAAAAATCCCGTTGTAAACTGGCGATATGTGCAATTCGAAATCTGATTGCGGTACCAGTCCATATTTTGCTCATACAATTTTGGGTCTTTCAGATAATCGTCGATCGCTCTGCGGTATGTCCGCGCCACAGTCGCCACATAGAGTGCCGTCTTCATCCGCCCTTCAATCTTAAAGCTGTCAATCCCAGCCTCCATCAAGTCCGGCACATGCTCTATCATACACAGATCTTTTGAGTTAAAAATATAGGTACCGCGCTCGTTCTCATACACCGGCATATATTCTCCCGGTCTCGTCTCCTCCACCACAGCATACTTCCATCTGCATGGATGTGTACAGGCACCCTGATTCGCATCTCTTCCGGTAAAATAATTGCTCAGCAGGCATCGCCCTGAATAGGAAATGCACATCGCGCCGTGTATAAAAGTCTCGATCTCCATCTCCTCTGGAATGTTCGCACGGATCTCCTTGATCTCCGCCAAAGACAGCTCACGCGCCGAGACAACACGCTTTGCACCCAATTCCCACCAGAATCGGTACGTTGCATAATTTGTATTATTCGCCTGGGTACTGATATGGCGCTCAATTTCCGGACAGATTTCTTTCGCTGCCTGGAATACTCCCGGATCTGCAATAATCAGAGCATCTGGCTTGATCTCCCTCAATTCCTGGAAATATGCTCTTACACCTTCCAGATCTTTGTTGTGAGCCAGAATATTAGCTGTGACATACACTTTGACTCCATGCTCATGTGCAAAAGCGATCCCCTCTCTCATATCATCCATGGAAAAATTTTTGGCTTTCGCGCGCAGCCCAAACGCCTCGCCCCCGATGTACACTGCATCGGCGCCAAAAATCACGGCTGTCTTCAATACCTCCAGGCTGCTTGCCGGTATCAACAATTCCGGTTTTCTCATAAATTCCTCCTCATCTCTGCTCTCTTATCCTCGCTTTATGCTGACTGCCGCTCCATCCCCGATCGGGATAATCGACGTCAAAAGCTGCTCATGATGTTTTAATTCATACAAATATTCTCTCATTCGCTTATAGATCGTGCGATTTCTGCGCTCAACTGCAAAATGAGACTCTATGATATCGCCGTCTTGAAGCACATTATCTGACACTAACACTCCTTCTGGCTTGAGAAGTCGCATTACTTCCGGAAGGAAATGAATATACTGTCCCTTTGCGGCATCCATAAAGATAAAATCATACGGTTCCTGCAATGTCTTCAAAATCTCCATCGCGTCTCCTTCCAGCAGAGTAATCTGCCTCTCCTTCTCCGCACGCTTAAAATTTTCTCTCGCCACCGGGATTCTTTTCTCATATTTCTCAATGGTGGTGACATGGCAGTCTTTTAGGGCGTACTCGCACATCAGGATCGCTGAAAATCCCACAGCTGTGCCCACCTCCAAAATGTTCTTCGGCTGTTTCATCGCAAGAAGTACCTTCAAAAAACTTTGCATCTCTCTTCGGATGATCGGAACTTCCCCTTCCAACGCCTCCTGTTCAATCTGATCCAGAATGGGCGTATTGCCACGATCCAGCGAATTGATATAAGTTACCATTCTCTCGTCTACTATCATGAATCTTTTCTCTTCCTATTCTTCTTCCACAGACGGAGTGCCCGTCAAAACTTGAATGATCTCATCGGGTGTCTGCGCACTGTTCAGATGGTATGTCCCCGTCCGAATCACGCCACGGTATTCAGAGAACCGTTCCTGAACGCGAAAGACAAGTGCATCTCGGATCACTCCCATCTGTTCTAAAACCTCTGCGACCTCAGCGACACTTTCTCCCTCCTGCACAGTGATCGCAACTTCCTTTCCCGGAGGGTCTGAAAGTGCCTGGTTAGCAAATACCTGATACGTAAACTGATACGCTGTTCTTCCTCCGATCACCAGAAACAATACCACTGCCACGACAGCAATACTCTTTAGAATCACTGCCGGCACTGTCCACGTTGTTTTCTCTGTCTTCATACACATTCCTTTCAAGTCTTGCAAATTCTTATCTTCTCAGACAGTCAGAGTACAATAAGCAATCCCCCACTGCAAGTGTGAAAGACACTCAGCGGGGGAATGATGTACGTCCCATCACAATTTGATCTCATCGGCAAACTCGTCAATATCGATGTCAATCGATACCATGATTGTCTGAATCACTCTCTGAATATTTTTACAGATATCCAGCTCGCTTTCAAGATATTCCTCAATCATTTCATTCTGTCGGAATTCTTTGTACTCTTTTGTCATCTTTTGAGCTTCCTCAAATAAATCCTCCGGCAAATTTTCAGTCTGCATCAGATAATTTTTTCTTCGAAACTCATCCAACTGATGCTTCAGCTCCGGATTTTTCTCAAGATCTTTTTTTACTTTCATATACCTCTGATAGCTTTTACTTTCTTTCAGTGCAGCAATCAACTGTTCGGTATGATACTTCACATTTTCCATTTTTCCTCCCATATCACATCCGCCACAGTCTCGATAAAAGAGCGGATCTCCTCAGATTTCATCAAACTTCCATGATGATCGGCAGGATCATCGGATTTCTCTTTGTCTTTTTCCAGAGATAATCACTGAGAGAATCCTTAATAATATTTTTGATTTTTCCCCAGTCACTGATTCTCCGGTTCATGCACTCATCCAGCGCATTTTCCACTACATGCCTTGCCTCATCCATCAAAATCTCAGACTCTCTCACATAGACAAAACCTCTTGAGACAATGTCCGGTCCTGCGAGCACTTGATTGCTGTATTTTTCGAGGGTGAGCACGACAATCAGGATACCATCCTCGGCAAGATGCTGGCGATCGCGGAGCACAATATTTCCGACATCCCCGACACCGAGTCCATCGACAAGGATCGAACCTGCTTGAACCTGATCCACCACCGCTGCATACTCATCGCAGACTTCCAGTACATCTCCGGAATGCAGCATGAAAATATGATCCTTCGGGATTCCCAGGCTTGCCGCAATTCCTGCCTGTGCCTTTCTGTGCCGATATTCCCCGTGAACCGGCAGTGCGTATTTCGGTCGCACAAGAGAATAGATCAATTTGATTTCTTCTTGGCATGCATGTCCAGAGACATGGGCATCCTGGAAAATTACATCGGCACCCTTCATAGACAGCTCATTGATGACCTTAGAAACTGCCTTTTCGTTTCCAGGGATCGGGTTGGAACTGAAGATAACAGTATCGCCCGGCTTGATCGACACTTTTCTGTGGACATCAGATGCCATTCTCGAGAGTGCCGCCATCGACTCTCCCTGACTTCCCGTCGTAATCAGCACCATCTGTTCATCCGGGTAGTTTTTCATCTGCTCGATCTCAATCAGAGTATTCTCAGGTATATTCAAATATCCCAACTCCAGCGCCGTGCTGATAATGTTGACCATGCTTCGCCCTTCCACGACTACTTTTCGCCCGTATTTATAGGCCGAGTTGATAATCTGCTGTACACGGTCTACATTCGATGCGAATGTCGCAATGATAATTCTGGTATTGCGGTGTTCTGAGAAAATATTGTCGAATGTCTTCCCTACCGTTCTCTCTGACATGGTAAATCCAGGGCGCTCCGCATTTGTGCTGTCACACATCAGCGCAAGTACGCCTTTCTTTCCAATCTCACCCAGCCGCTGCAGATCAATCGCATCGCCAAATACCGGTGTGTAGTCCACCTTGAAGTCTCCCGTGTGGATCACCGTCCCGGCAGGGGAATAGATTGCCAGCGCAGATGCATCTGCAATGCTGTGGTTTGTCTTGATAAATTCAATCCGAAATGATCCCAGATTGATCGACTGTCCATGTTTTACAACTTTTCGCTTTGTATTTTTTAATAAATTATGTTCCTTTAATTTTCTCTCAATAATTCCGATTGTCAGTTTCGTTGCATAAATTGGAACATTGATATCTCTCAAAATATATGGCAGAGCTCCTATATGATCCTCATGACCGTGTGTGATAATAAAGCCCTTTACCTTCTCAATGTTGTTCTTCAAATAAGTCACATCGGGGATGACCAGATCAATTCCCAGCATATCGTCCTCTGGGAACGCAAGACCACAGTCTACCACAATAATACTATCTTCAAATTCAAAGGCAGTAATATTCAGCCCAATCTGCTCCAGACCACCCAGCGGGATGATCTTCAATTTTGAGTCATTAAAGTTTTTCAAACAACTGCACCTCCATTATTTTCCGCACATTTACGCACATTTTTCTTTATTTCCTTTCGTTTGGCAATTTCAAGACAAAGCGAACCTTCTGCCAGCTCCGCTCTTCCGTCACGCCTCGAGCTGAACTCACAGTTTTTTCTGTCTCTAATGTTTTTTCTCTTTTTCTATTTGATTGCCTTATCAAAAATCTCTGATCTTTCTCTGTGTCCGCCTATCCGGCACAACATCTATAATTCAATCTCAATATCATCCATCATTTCCATGAATACCTTGGAGAGCGCTCTCAGTTCTTCCTCGTCCTCCACGATTTCATATAATGCCTCTGCGTCTCCGTCTTTCGACAGGTCTCTCAGAATCAATGCCTCTGCATCTTCTGCATCCTCATCGTCTTCCGTCACCAAAAGATAATCTCTGCCACTGATTCTTGTCTGTTCCAGAACGTAGAACTCTACTTCTTCCTCATAACCTTCTAATGCAAATTTGATTTTTTCCATTTTTACCTCCGATGCCGCCCCCTGCGCGGTATAAATTCAGCTTCTGCACCGCTGTCCCTGTGAAGCAATCTCCTGTGTGAGCTGCCCATTCAACGCACACTGACCTAGAGTATCGTATTTTTCTTCATACTCTCACTGTCAAGATATCCCTGCAAGATTAGCACTGCCGCCAGCTGATCCACATATTGCTTGCGGTTCTCTCTGCGGATATTCCCTTCCATAAGCGTTCGGTTTGCCTCCACAGTTGTCAGACGCTCGTCCCACATCACAACCGGAAGCCCCGTTCTCCGTTCCAGCATCGCTTTAAATTCAAGGGACTTCTCAGCTCTGTCTCCCATCGTGTTATTCATATTTTTGGGCAACCCCAAAACGATCGTGTCGACACCGTACTCTCTGATCAGCTCCTCAATTCTCGCCATCGTTCTTCTCAATTTATTCTCTGACTCCCGGCGGATGATCTCAATTCCCTGGGCCGTCATTCCCAGCGGATCACTGATTGCCACTCCGACGGTTTTTGATCCAAAATCTAATCCTATTGCTCTCATAGTCTCCCTTTACTGCCAGGATTTATTCTTGATATATTCTTTTAACAGTTCTTCCACCAATTCATCACGCTCTACCTTCATAATCAGACTGCGCGCATTGTTGTGGCTTGTGATGTAAGTGGGATCTCCTGACATGATATATCCCACGATCTGATTGACCGGATTGTATCCTTTTTCCGTCATTGCATTATAAACAGTATCTAAGATATCCTTAACACTGACTTCTGTCTCCGAATTTACTTTGAAAAACTGTGTGTTTGATGTAATTTTACTCATAGTTTCACGCCCTCTGCCTTCATTTTATAGAATTCTTCTGCCAGACACTTTGTCCCTGTTAGTCTATTGTACACAATCGGACATGCGGTTTCAATTCTTTTTTTAAAGTTCCTGTTAAAATTCTGTTTTCTTTTCCAATTTCTTTCCTAACAGCAATGCGAATATATTCTTTTGTGTGACCGGAGTAATATTCTTCGCCATCAATCTCAATTTTCTCCTCGCACAGCACTTCCACCCTTCTGTCGCTCCATGACTGTTCGAACGCACTTTGATTCTTTTCATTGAGCCTAATCAGCTCATCACTCCTGTCATTTTTCACCTGATCCGGAACCTGATTTTCCATCGCGGCAGCTCGTGTCCCTTTTCTTCTCGAATACTTAAATATATGCGTCTCAAAAAATTTTATTTCCTCCAAAAATAATCTCGTCTGCGCAAACTCTTCCTCGGTCTCTCCCGGAAATCCCACAATAACATCCGTTGTCAGCGCTGGCTGATCAAAGACTTCTCGCAGAATCTCACATTTTTCTCGGTACTCTTGTGTGGTATAGCGGCGATTCATTCTCTTGAGAGTCGTATCACAGCCGCTTTGCAGTGAAAGGTGAAAATGCGGACAAAACTTTTCCATCTGACTTAACTTCTGTGCAAAATCACGCGTGATGATTCCCGGCTCCAGTGACCCCAGACGGATTCTTTTGATTCCTTCTACCTGGTGTACCTGCTCAATCAGGGAGAGCAGGCTGCTCCCTGTATCCACACCGTAAGAACTCAGATGAATCCCCGTCAGCACAACCTCCTGGTAGCCATTCTGTGCAAGATGGCGCACCTCATCCAACACTTCGTGTTCCTGGCGGCTGCGCACTCTTCCCCTCGTATAAGGGATAATGCAATAGCTGCAAAACTGATTGCATCCATCTTGCACTTTGATGTACGCTCTCGTGTGTTCCGCCGTTTTCTGAACAGACAGGTTTTCATACTGTTTCTCATGTGTCATGTCGATGACGGTATCTTCTGTCTTCCTTCCTTCCTCAAATTCCTGCAAAATCGAAATCAAATCTTTTTTTCTGTTATTTCCGATAATCAGATCTACCGAGCCATCCGCCACCAGATCCTCCGCTGACGCCTGCACATAGCAGCCCGCCGCTACCACAATCGCATCCGGATTCATTTTTCTCGCCTTATGGAGCATCTGTCTTGACTTTCGATCAGCAATATTTGTCACCGTGCAAGTGTTGATCAGATACAAGTCAGCGCCCGGCGCAAACGGAACGATCTCATATCCGTTTTCTTCTAAAAGCTGCTGCATCGCTTCTGTCTCATATGCATTCACTTTACATCCAAGATTGTGAAGAGCTGCTTTTTTCTTCGTCATGATATTTCCTCTTTTCATTTTGATTATTCACTACTTTTGCCAAAGATCTCCGTAAAAGTTTGTATGTTTTATTATTGACTTTTCAAACCGCTGCTATTAATATAAGGATATCAAAAAAAACATTTTACAGGAGGTCATTCCAATGAAAACAGTTAAAATTTCTTTAAATTCTATCGATAAAGTAAAATCATTCGTAAATGACATTACAAAGTTTGATTATGATTTTGATTTAGTATCCGGAAGATATGTGATTGATGCGAAATCTATTATGGGTATCTTCAGCTTGGATCTGTCAAAACCAATCGATCTGAATATCCATGCAGAAGATGACGTGGATCATATCCTGGAAGTTTTAAAACCTTACATTATTTAATTCTTTCACAAGATCTAAGATTACTGGAACATCTCAGCGCATCCTGCGCTGTTTCTTCCGAGCTGCCCGCAGAAAACGGGCAGCTTTTTCTATACCACATCATCTATCTGCGGCGGCGCAGACATTGTACTTCTTCACTGTTTTCCATACTTCTTTTCTTGCCAAAAATCTGCCAATTTACTCCACCAAAATTACCTCTGTCGTCTCGATTGCTGTCCTAACCAGCTCCTCAATTTTTTCCTCCAGATGCTTTTCTGAGCGTCGGATGATATTTAAATTCGGCTTCGTGACCGGATGTTTTGCGACAAAAATGGTACAGCAATCTTCAAATGGCAATATGGATGTCTCATACGTTCCGATTTTTTCTGAGATATCTACAATATCCTGTTTATCAAATCCAATCACAGGTCGATAGACAGGCATCGTGCAGACCTCATTTGTAGCTGCAAGGCTCTGCATCGTCTGGCTTGCCACCTGACCGATACTCTCGCCTGTGATCAGCCCCAGGCATCCCGTCTCTTTTGCAAAGTGCTCCGCGATCCGCATCATATAGCGCCGCATGATGATCGTCAGCTCCTCGTGTGGACATTTGTCATAGATATAAAGCTGGATATCAGTAAAGTTCACCACATGCAGATGGATCGGACCCGTATACCGTGAGACAATCCGTGCAAGATCTACTACTTTCTGCTTTGCCCTCTCACTTGTGTATGGCGGAGCATGAAAATAAACCGCATCAATCTTGACGCCTCTTTTTGCGATCATATATCCTGCAACTGGGCTGTCGATTCCACCTGACAGCAAAAGCATCGCCTTTCCGTTTGTTCCGACTGGCATACCGCCCGGTCCCGGGATGATTTTCGAGTAGATATAGATCTTTTCTCTGATCTCCACGTTCAGCAAAATATCTGGATTGTGGACATCTACTTTGATCCCAGGAATCGCCTGCAAGATACGCTCTCCGAGCGCTGCGTTTAATTCCATCGAAGTCATCGGATAATTTTTTCTCGCTCTTCTTGCGTTGACCTTAAAAGTCTGATTTTCGCCCGGATGCACCTGCTTAAGATACGCAATCACTTCCTCCGCCAGCGCATCAAATCCCTCGTCCGGCACATGTACGACCGGACAAATACCGACGATTCCAAACACGGTCTGAAGCGCTTCCACAGTCTCATCGAAATCGAAATCTCCCTGACATTCCACATAGATTCGACCTTGCTGCTTGTGCACATAAAATTCTCCGTCTATCGCTTTTAAACTGTAATTAATCTGGCTGACCAGCATATCTTCGAACAGATAACGATTCTTCCCTTTAATGCCAATCTCACCATATTTAATCAAAAATGATTGAAACATTTTATTCTCTCCTGTCTTTTATCCTTTCTCTGTGCTTGCCTCCTTATTGAGGCAAAACAGCCTATCTCACTTTTTCATCTCAGTGTCTCGCATAGCGGCGCAGAGCGGGAACTAACTGACATAAGGTCTGGGCGCTGTATGCAATCTCTTCCATCGTTGTCATCTCACAGAAACTAAAGCGCAGCGTGCAGTCCAGCAGCTGTCTCGGCATATGGAGTGCAAGCAAAGTATGACTTGCCGTCTGCTTTTTGTTTGACGAACATGCAGAGCCTGCTGACACATAAATTCCCCTCTCTTCCAGTGCATGGAGAAGCACTTCACTTCGCACACCCTCAAAGCTGACACTGACAATATGCGGCGCTCCTTCCTCTCCCGGGAGACTGTTAAAAGTCACGTTTTCAATTTGTCCCACTTGTTCCATAAAGCTTTTTTTCAGCGATAACAGATGGTTCCATTTTTCTTCGTACGACTCGTATGCCATCTTTGCCGCCACGCCAAGCCCTGCCGCCCCCGGCACATTATCTGTCCCTGAGCGCATGCCTTTTTGCTGCCCTCCGCCTAAAATCAGCGGTTTTATTTTTACTTTCTCGTTGATATATAAAAATCCGATTCCTTTCGGTCCATGAATTTTGTGTCCACTGACCGAAAGCAGATCGATTCCTGTCTTTTTCGGATAAATCCGATATTTTCCGTATGCCTGAATCGCATCGACATGGAACAGTGCTGACGGATTTTTCTCTTTCACAATGTGTGCAATCTCACTGATCGGCTCCAGAGCTCCCACTTCATTGTTTACATACATCACAGAGACAAGGATCGTTTCCTTTGTCATCGCCTGCCTCAGTTGCTCAAGATTTACTCTGCCATAGCGGTCTACATCGAGATATGTCACGGAAAATCCCAGGCTTTCCAGATATCTCATCGGCTCCAAAACAGCAGCATGTTCCACTGATGAGGTGATGATATGTTTGCCCATTCTCTGATTGGCAAGCGCCGTCCCGATGATCGCCCAGTTGTCTGCCTCTGTCCCTCCGGAAGTGAAAAAGATTTCTTTCTCTGTCACTTTCAGTGTCTTCCCGATCGCTTCTCTTGCTTCTCTCAGATAACGCTCTGCATAGACGCCGATCAAGTGCTTCGCGGACGGATTTCCAAAGTCCTGCGTCATTGTCTTTACCACAATATCTTTTACTTCCTCAAGGCATTTCGTTGTAGCCGAATTATCCAAATATGCTTCCATTTTTCCTCCTCATGGCTCGCCTTATTCTTCCGGTTCCAGGCAAAAGACCAACATGGACAGCACAGCCATCCCTGCTGTCTCTGTACGCAAAATTCTTTTTCCAAGTGTCACCGGAATGACGCCGCACTGCATGGCAAACGCCACTTCCTGCTCATCAAAACCGCCCTCCGGTCCGATAAAGACAGCAACCGACTGTCCCGGTCCGATCCCTGTAAAGAGTTCCCTTGTCTTTTTCATGCCCTCAGCAAGCTCATACGGGATCAGTTTTACATCAAGATTTCGGGCATATTCTACTGCCTGCTCGAATGTCAGCACCGGATGAATCTGCGGGATCATGGTTCGTTTGCTCTGCTTTGCAGCACTCTCGGAAATCCCCTGCCATCGTTTACGCTTATTCTGTTCCTTTTTTACATCCAGTTTTACTACCGCTCTCTTTGTAGCGACCGGCACAATCTCATAGACACCGAGTTCCACCGCTTTTTGGATGATCCATTCCATCTTATCACTTTTGGGAAGCCCCTGAAACAGATAAATCTTGTTTGGCAATTCCATTCCAACTTCTTCCACCCACATAATCTTTGCGCAGATTTCCTCCTCAGACAACGATGCAATCTCACAGCGATATTCCCTGTTATCCTGCCCGCTGTTAATGCAGATCTCTTCTCCTGGCTGCATCCGCAACACATTCTTGATATGATTGACGTCTTTTCCCGTAATCTGTATTTCTTTTTCTCCGATCTGATCAGGATCTACAAAAAAATGGTACATTGTTCTCTCCTAGTTCTTTCTCGCTGTGACAGAGACCCATTCGCCCTGATGTGTCACTTCCAAGACTTCCAGCCCTGCCTTTTTCACCGCTTCCACAACCGTCTCTTCCTTGTCATCGATAATGCCGGAAGTGATATAAATTCCACCTTTTTTCATCTGATGCACGATCACCGGTGTCAGAGGGACTAAAACCTCAGCGAGAATATTCGCTGCAACAATATCATATTTCTCATATCCCACCTGATCCTGCACCGCTTTGTCATCAATGATATTCCCGATCATCACATCCATTCTTCCCTCTGTGATCTCATTTGCCTCCAAATTTTCTTTTGTCGCTGAGATCGCGCATGGATCAAGATCTGTTCCTACTGCATGTTTTGCGCCAAGCTTCAGGGCAACAATCGAAAGAATTCCGCTCCCTGTCCCGACATCAAGCAGCTCTGTCTGATCGGTGACATATTTTTTCAGCTGGCGCATGCACAGCTGAGTCGTCTCATGCATTCCCGTACCGAATGCTGTTCCCGGATCAATATGGATAATCATCTTATCCTGATCTTCCTCCTTCACCTGCTCCCAGGAAGGGATGATCAGAATATCGTCCACATAAAACTGGTGGAAATACTGTTTCCAGTTGTTGATCCAGTCCTTATCCTCAGTCTGGGATTCCGTGATGGTTCCCTCTCCGATGTCTACAAAATTTCTGAGCTCCTCCAGCTCTTCTCTGACTCGCTGGAGCATCGCTTCCTTGTCCTCATTCTCTTCCAGATAAAAGCTCAGATATGCGATCCCATCGTCTGCAGGACCGTCTGGCAAAATATCAACAAACATCTGTTTTTTATCTTCTTCTGTCAAAGGCACTTTATCCTCTATCTCCACTCCCTCTACCCCTGCCTCTGTCAGGGTGGAGATCACAATATCTTCTACTTCTGTCCTTGTCTTCAATGTAAATTTATTCCATCTCATCTGATTACCTCATCTATTTTTCCTCATGAACACACACCGCCTGGCAGAGTGCGCCCATGTGTTTAACTTTATTAGTATATCACAAAGTAAGTCTTGTCGCAATCTCTCTTCTTTTCTATTTTGTCTTCTCTTAAGACGGATCTATCACAACTGCCATCTGTCCAATCTCATCATACAATTCTTCAAATCGCGCTGCATCCCGCTGTACCATTCCTTCCAGCGGATCATTCACAAGCACGGTATTGTTTTCCCTGTCATATCCGCACAGCACAACGCAGTGTTCTTTGCGGTACCAGTAATACGTTTTTCCCTCATAAATATAGTGATCCGACATGCGCTCGAGATCTGTCATATACATACTGTTCCAGACGATCACTGGTGTTCCGTTTGCCAGATAAGCATACAAATCCTCCATTGAAGTGGGGCTGATATCTCTCGCCTTCATCTCTGAATTTTGAGAATTTAAAAACTTATTTGCCGCCTTTTCAATGGCAGGTGCAAAGCATCCTGCTCCGCTTTCTGTATGCGGATTGCCCACATAGGCTGTGACGAAATCGTTCTCGCTGTAATCGAGATACTCATCCGCGATCGTCGTCTTCTCAAGCCCAAAGCCATAATACCTCAGCACCATTGTGAGCGCTACCGACTCACATCCTGTGGGAAGCTCCGGATTTTGCATCAATTCTTCCATCTCAATCGCAGCTTTTGTCGGAAGCTCACATCTTCCGTTCTCGTCAATAACGATATCCCCGATTGTGACACCCTTGAGCATCTTTCCTGTCTGCATATGGAAGAGATAGCGTCTGCCTCTCACAACCTGCCATCCTTTCTTCATGGCGCCATCCTCGCCCATATAGTATTCTTCCCCGTCCACGGCAATCAATCCCGTCGTCATTCTTCCGCTCTTGTCAAAATAATACGTCTCTCCCTCGATCTTCACAAATTGATCTGTGACTGCTGCGCCATCTTCCCCCACATACCATGTCTGACCGCCAAAGGTCACTTTTTTTTCTCTGTACATTATGCCATTTTTATCGAAACAGTAAATTTTTCCTTCTATCTCTACTGCTTCTTCTCTGCACACAGTTCCATCTTCCCCGAAGAAATATCTTTTTTCTCCCTCTTCTCCCCAACAATTTTTCTGTATTTTTCCACTGTTGTCAAAGAAATATTTTTCTCTGTCAATCTCATGAAGTCCTGTCAAAATTTCATTGCCCTGTTTATAATAGAAATCTCCATTTAATTCTAACCATCCATTGAGTTCATAGCCTTCATTTTGCAGACGGTACATCTCAATCAAAATATTGGTCATATCGCCATTTTTGCTGACAATCTGATAATACTCACCTTTCTGCTTATCTTCTTTTTTCTGTGGTTCAAAAGATTCGCTTTTTTCCCCGATCACGAGGTTTGCCTTGACCTCTCCGCCCGTTCCCACAAAGCATGCACAAATTGTTATACATAATGCAGCCATTCCTGCCTTCATTTGCTTTTTTCCCATTGCCTCTCCTGTTCTCTCCGCTGTTTTCCGTCTTATTTTTGCTGTCTCAGCACAACCCTGGATGCCCTTGAGCAGTTCCATATATACCAGAGATGGAGCTGTCATCCAGAATTCACGCCAGTAGCTGCCATCCCTTATTTTTTATCATATCATACCAGAGACAAACTGACAAGTTGAGGACAGATGGATCTTTGCGATGTTTCCTCATGATAAACAAGAACTATAAGAGCTGCCTCGAAAAGAAAACTGTCATCTTCCTGACCAGCTTTTCTTGTTCGGGCAGCTCATTATGCTCTATAACATGGAAAAGTTATTCTTGTTCAATTTTCTTTTTTGTGATGATTCCCGCTGTGACACACACACCAATCAGCAGCACTGCCGCCACTCCAAAGAACAAAATCCCCGTAAAATCCTTTTTCTTTTCCTCCTCTTCAATAGCAATACCGTGGAGCTCCCTGACTCCGGTCTGGCGCACTGCTGCCACATCTGCTCCCAGCACGAAAGTGCCAAGCTCATTTACAGAGACCACGATTTTCCCATCCTTTACTGTCTCCGTATATTGTTCCAGCGTACCATTCTTCGTCAGCTGAAGGATCGTAACCTCCAGATCGTTCAGTTTTTCGTCCAGATTAAAGGTGATACTCATCGCGCCATCAGGCTCTCCGCCACTGACTGAGAGGCGATATCCGCCCAGCGCCGTCTTCTCTTTCATCTCATCGCGTTTCAGCAGCGAATCATACGTCGTGTTGCCTTTTTGAATCTGTTCTGCCTTCAGCTCTGGGAGAGCTGTGAAAAAGCCACTGACAGAAATCCCGTACCACTCATTCTCGAGCACGGTTTTGCTCGAGCCTGCTGCTCTTTTCTTCCATCTGGCATACAGCGTCTTATCCCCTTTCTCTTTTGAAGAGATTGAGGTCACTTGATTTCCGTCTTTCTGGCTGTCATACCATCCTTCAAACACGTATCCGTCTTTCGAATAAGGAGCCTGGCTTGGAATCGTGATGCCTGTTCCATAGACATACTCAGAAGCATTGTCATATGCGCTGTTTAGATTCTCAATCTCCGTGCCATCTTCATCCAGATAATAGATCTGGTAATTATTCTTCTCTTCCTGGGCTGTCTTCTCAAATTCTACCGCAATCGTATGGTTTGCCTGGATTGGCTGAAACGTAAATCCATTTTTTTCCTTGACTCTCCTGAGAGCGATCTGAGAAATGGCTTCCCCGTCAACGATCACCGCAGACACTTCGTATCCACTGTCCGGTATGATGGAAAAAGTAATGCTCTGTCCTGCTGTCACCTTTTGCTGCCCCAGCGGACTGATATTCCCGTGACCTCCCGCACTTGATGTTACCACATAAGCAGTCTCCTGCTGTACTTTTTTCAAAAATGCTGCCATGATCTGATGGTCACTGTTGACCTGAGAAAACGTGTAGGACAGATTTTTCTTCAAACTCTCCAGTTCACTCTCTCCGACTGTCACGCCGTCAATGCTCAGAGCTGCCAGTTCATATCCCTGATCAGGAATAATCTGAAAAAGTACATCGGACCCTGACTTCACCTCCACCGTCCCGCTGCCTTCCTCGCTGCTCTCCAACACTGGCTGGATGCTTCCACCGACTCCCGAAGAGAAAGAAATCTGGTATGTATCTTTCGAGAAAGAAACCTGGAGAGTGTGATCCTTCTGTATCTGATCAAAGGTATAACTCTGTGTGCTCCGCACATTCGCAAGCTGTTCCTGAGAGATGTTTCCTCCATCCACAAGCACCTGAGAAACTTGATAGCCTTTGTCTGGAATAATATACACTAAAAAATTTTTTCCCTCCTGCGCCTCGACACTCGCCGTGCTGTTTGAGGCACCTATCATCCAGTCACTCGTGTAGATCCATCCTCCTGTCCCGGCTGACAGAGAGATCGTATACTTTTTCGTATTTTTCTCTCCAAATACGATCTCAACGCTGCTGTCATTCCACACATTCCAATAGATAAAGCTGTTGTTAGCCCTCGCTGCTTCCACTTCCGTATCAGAAAGCACGATTCCATTGATCAGAATCTTCTCTACTTGATATCCATCATATGGATAAAGATATAACGTCAGATTTTGTCCCTGGGGCACATAGACCACTCCATCTTCTGTCGTCTCCAATCCTTGCGCAGGCTGTATCGATCCATTCCCGGAAAAAGAGACTGATACCCGACACTTTGTCTGTCCACTCTGACCAGATGGCTCAAATTCTACATAGATGCTGCGGTCCCGCGTCGTATCCCAAAAGATATATCCTCCGTTTGCAATCGATATATCCTTGTCCATGCCCGTAAGTAGGGTGCCATCGATATAGATATCTTTCACTTGATATCCCATGTCAGGTGTAAAGGAAAAAGTAGCCACTTCTCCCTGCGGAACATAAGCGACTCCACGTTCATCTATCCACCCCGTGCTCGGCGCAGACACGGTACCTCCCGCTGAATATGCCACAATCACCTGACAGTATCCCGAAGTATCTGCACGCTCACTCAAAAACACATTTCCCTGATCCCAGTCAGAATTGAGAGATTCCGGTTCAATCACCGTGTAGGTGTGATGACTCGAAGATGTCCCTGAATACATCTGCGCAAAAGCCGTCACGGAGACTGACATCAGAAACATTGTCATCAAAACCATCCAGCATACGATCTTCTTCTGTTTCCACTTCATTCAAATTCCTACTTTCTATCTCTGTTTTTGCAGCTATCATCCCTTCTATGGGACTTACCTTCTTTCTTTGCAGACAGCACACAAGTTGTTTTCTCTTTGCTGCATCCTTCTAAAACTATAGCTGTCTTTTTCTTTACTTTATCACATCCCCTTCCTAGATGCCAATGATTATATAAAAATAATATCTTAATTTTTGTTGAAGAAAAAAAAGAAGGACCGCCGCAAAAAAACAGGCGGATGAAACTTTTTTGAAAACACACCATCGGTTTCATTCCTCTCTTTTCTTGCAACAGCCCTGATGAAAACGCATCTATCTGCAATTGATTATTCTTCAAACTGCTCTTTTAATTTATCCATAAAGCCTTTCTTCTTTGGCTTTTCCTGTTTCTCCTCTTTTTTCTGATTCAGAGTATTTCCTGTCGCCATATCAAATTCACGCAGCGCTTTCTTTGCATCCTCACTCAGCTTCGATGGAACCTGAACCACAAGTGTCACATAGTGATCTCCTCGAACATCCTTATTTCTCAGCGATGGAACACCCTTACCCTTTAAGCGTACTTTCGTATCGGTCTGTGTCCCCGGCTTCACTTCATACATCACATCTCCATCCACTGTGCTGATGCGCACTTCACCGCCAAGCGCTGCCTGTGCGAAGCTGATCGGCGCTGTCGAGAAAATGTTCATATCCTGTCTCTGGAAGATTGGATGTCTTGAGACATTGACCTCCACCAGAAGATCACCTCTCGGTCCTCCATTAGTTCCAGGCTCTCCCTTCTCTCGTATTCGGATGCTCTGCCCATCATCGATACCTGCCGGAATTGTGACTTGAATCTTTTTGCGGCTTGCGATATATCCTGTTCCACGGCAGTCCGGACATTTCTCTTTTACAATAGTTCCGGTACCGTTACAATCCGGACACGTCTGTACATTTCGAACCATGCCAAACAGCGACTGCTGCGTGTAGACAACCTGACCTTTTCCGCCACATTTTGGACATGTCTCTGGGCTCGTTCCCGGCTTTGCCCCTGTGCCGTGGCACGTCTTACACTCATCCTTTAAGGTTAGCTCCAGCTCTTTTTCACAGCCAAACACTGCCTGCTCAAAAGAAATACGCACACTTGCACGCACGTTTGCTCCTTTCATAGGACCATTGTTTGCAGAAGAGCGCTTTCTGCCGCCTCCGAAAAAGTCTCCGAAAATATCTCCGAAGATGTCTCCCATATCTCCGCCGTTAAAATCAAAGCCGCCAAATCCGCCGCCCGCACCGCCTGCACCTTGTTCAAATGCTGCATGACCGAACTGGTCATATTGGCGTCTCTTTTCCGCATCGCTCAAAATGGCATATGCCTCGGAAGCTTCTTTGAACTTCTTCTCCGCTTCCTTATCCCCCGGATTCATATCAGGGTGATACTTTTTGGCTAGCTGACGATATGCTTTTTTGATCGTCGCCTCATCGGCTCCCCGATCAACTCCCAGGACCTCGTAGTAATCTCTTTTCTCTGCCATTGTATTCCCCTTCCCAGATGTACCACAAGCGGGGCTTCCGCAATGGCAGTTCGAAAACCTTTACTGCGAGAGCCCCTCCTGCTTCTATCTATCACAATTGATTAAACTTCTTTGTAATCTCCATCTACGACATCGTCGGACTGATAAGAATCCTGTGCACCTGCACCTGTATTTGCGCCTGCTGCTCCTGCTGCTCCCTGAGCCTGCTCATAAACTTTTGCGAACAGTTTGTTTGCGCTCTCCATCAGTTTCTCTTTTGCTGCCTTTAACTCTGCTACCTGTGATTCTGTCATCTCTTCCGGATTCGTCTTTGCGATCAAATCTTTCAGTGCAGCTAAATCTGCCTGAACAGCTGTCTTATCATTTGTATCCAGCTTATCTCCAACTTCTTCCAGAGCTTTTTCTACCTGGAATACCATAGAGTCTGCCTCATTTCTGGTATCAACAGCCTCTTTTCTCTTCTTATCCTGAGCTTCGTACTCAGCAGCTTCCTTAACTGCCTTCTCGATATCGCTGTCAGACATGTTGGATCCGGATGTGATGGTGATATGCTGCTCTTTTCCTGTTCCCAAATCTTTTGCAGATACATTTACAATACCGTTTGCATCGATATCAAAGGTAACCTCAATCTGTGGAACTCCTCTTCTTGCTGGCGGGATTCCATCCAGTCTGAACTGTCCTAAGGACTTGTTGTCTCTTGCAAACTGTCTCTCACCCTGTACAACGTGGATATCAACCGCTGTCTGGTTATCTGCTGCTGTGGAGAAGATCTGGCTCTTCTTTGTAGGGATCGTTGTGTTTCTCTCGATCAGTCTTGTCGCAACACCGCCCATGGTCTCAATTGACAGTGACAGTGGAGTTACATCCAGAAGAAGGATATCGCCGGCACCTGCATCTCCTGCTAATTTACCACCCTGAATGGAAGCACCGATTGCAACGCACTCGTCCGGGTTCAAGGACTTGCTTGGCTCATGTCCTGTCAGCTGTCTTACTTTATCCTGTACCGCCGGAACACGGGTAGAACCGCCGACTAACAGAACCTTGGAGATATCATTGACAGTCAGTCCTGCATCTCTCAGAGCATTTGTCACAGGTGCTGCTGTTCTCTCTACCAGCTCATGTGTCAGCTCATCAAATTTTGCTCTTGTCAGGTTCATATCAAAATGCTTTGGACCTTCTGCTGTAGCGGTGATAAATGGCAGGTTGATGTTTGTTGTGGTTGCAGAGGACAATTCTTTCTTTGCCTTCTCTGCTGCCTCTTTCAGTCTCTGAAGAGCCATCTTATCGTTTGAAAGATCCACACCTTCTGTTCTCTTGAACTCAGCTAACATGTAATCTGTGATCTTCTGGTCAAAATCATCACCGCCCAGTCTGTTATCTCCAGCTGTAGCTAATACTTCGATGACACCCTCGCCGATCTCGATGATGGAGACATCAAAGGTACCGCCTCCTAAATCGTATACCATGATCTTCTGCTCTTTCTCATTGTCAAGACCGTAAGCAAGTGCTGCTGCGGTAGGCTCGTTGATAATACGTTTTACATCAAGACCTGCAATTTTTCCTGCATCCTTTGTTGCCTGACGCTGTGCATCGTTGAAATATGCAGGAACTGTGATGACTGCCTCCGTCACTTTTTCGCCCAGATAATTTTCTGCATCTGCTTTCAGTTTCTGAAGAATCATTGCAGAGATCTCCTGTGGAGAATATTTTTTATCATCGATTGTTACCTTATAATCCGTTCCCATATGTCTCTTGATGGAAGAGATTGTTTTATCTGCGTTGGTAACTGCCTGACGTTTTGCAGGTTCACCGACTAATCTCTCTCCTGTCTTTGTGAAAGCGACAACAGATGGTGTTGTTCTTGCTCCCTCTGTATTTGCGATAACAACAGGCTTTCCACCTTCCATAACAGCTACACATGAATTTGTTGTACCTAAATCAATACCGATAATCTTGCTCATAATGAATTCCTCCTGATTTCATTCTATTTTACTCTATATTTCAACTATTCTATGACCGTGCATCTGACGATGCGAGTCATATAGGATATTTGGCTTTCCCGATGGGGCAACGCTTTCTTTTCTTAATTTGCCACCTTTACCATACTGTGGCGAACTACATTTCCTTTGTAAGTATATCCTTTTAACAGTTCCTCTGCCACAATATTTTCTCCATACGCCTCATCTTCAATATGAAGTACTGCGTTATGCATATTTGGATCAAATTCTTTTCCGACCGCATCGATCGGAACAACTTCCAATGCCTCCAAACTTGCCATCAGCTGCTTGTAAACTTTTTCCATGCCTACTACGAACGGATCCTCTTTCTGCTCTTCAGCGACTGTCGCGAGACCTCTCTCAAAATTGTCGACTGTCGGGAGAATTTTCTCGATCACACTCTTTGCCCCGATCTCAAATCTGGCTTCTTTTTCCTTCTCCGTCCGCTTGCGGAAGTTATCGAATTCTGCCATCTGACGTTTCAATTTATCTGTCAGCTCTTCAATCTGCTCATCTTTTTTATCTTTTTTATTTTTCTTTTTTCCGAACAAACCCTTTTTTTCTTCCTCTGCTCCGGAGGCTTCCTGCTCTTTCTCGGTCTCACCTGACTGTTCAGCTGTCTCTTCTGTGTTCTCTGCGCCTTCCGTTTTCGCTGTCTCTTCTGTGTCTTCTAAGGTTTCATCCAGATTTTCATTTTTTGTTTCTTCTGCCACTTCGCTACCGCCTTTCTTTCTAACTTTGTAACCGCGAAATTTCGTTACTTCTTTTTCTTTTCACCTTACGAGTCATTACGGTGATAAATGTGGTCTAACTGTACCATCAAGGTTTTCAGCGTGCTGACTACTTTTTCGTAATCCATTCGCTTCGGACCTACAATTCCGATTGTTCCCTGCATTCCATCGCCCAAATCATACGTGGCGGTGACGACGCTGCAGTCTCTCATGGTCTGTACGGGTGTTTCGTTTCCGATATAGACCTGAATTCCTGTCTCCTGTCGCTCGCTCGTCTCATGCACGAAAGCGGCAAGCTGTTTCTTTTCTTCAAATGCACTGATCAGCTCACTTGCCTTCTCACTGTCGCTCAACTCCGGATACTTAAAGAAATTGGTTGCTCCACTTGTGTAGATCTCCATATCTTCTTCCATTTGAATCGCTTCTGCGACGGCATCCAGAACGCGGTTGACGATTTCACTGTGAATACCTGCCTGCTCTTTCAATCTTGCAATCGTGGAGAGGTTGATCTCTTCGATTGTCAGACCGTCGAGACTGCTGTTCAGCAAAATATTCATCTTTAAGATGGTCTCATTGTCTAGATTGTGTTCAATTCGAAGAATTTTATTCTTAATCACATTTCCTTCTGCCACTACCACGACTAAAATCTGCTGCTCGCCTACCAAAGACAACTGGATAAATTTTAGCTTTGTTCTGCGATACTGCGGTGTGGTGATCATCGTCGCATAATTTGTGTTCGCTGCAAGAACCTTCGCTGCCTCTTTCAAGACCAGATCCATCTTATCCTGTTTCTGGATCATCAGTTCCTTGATCTCCGTCACTTCTTTCTCTTTTTCCTCCATCATCCGATCCACATATAAGCGGTATCCCTTGTCAGATGGAATTCTTCCTGCCGAAGTGTGCGGCTGTAAAATGTATCCCAGTTCTTCCAAATCCGACATCTCGTTACGAATCGTCGCGGAACTCAGATTCAAATCTGCATATTTGGAAATCGTTCGGGACCCTACCGGCTCTCCAGTTTCTAAGTATGTCTTGATAATTGCTTTCAGAATCTTCCATTTTCTGTCATCCAACTGCACCTTGAATTCCTCCTTCCTCATCGCACAGAAAACTTTGCGACTTTTAGGTTGTTAGCACTCATCTTAGTGGAGTGCTAACATCCTTGTACCTAACATATCACTACCCTATGGTTTTGTCAATAGGGTTTTTTATTTTTTTTCTTTTTTTCTCACGCCATAGGCTTGCAGACATCCACCCATGCCCTGGCTTTTGAACACTCTTCCAGCTCCTCACAGGTCAATTCCACAGCACTGCTGCTGCTGCCCGCTGCTGGAAAAATAGTCTCAAAACGTCTCATGGATTCATCCAGATAAACCTCCACTTCATCCGGAACTGCAAATGGACATACACCTCCGATCGCATGACCTGTCATGGAAATCACCTCATCTGCCGTCAGCATCTTTGCTTTCATGCCAAATGTCTTTTTAAATTTCGGATTATCAATTTTCTGATCCCCCGCTGTCACCACCAGAATACAATGATCCTCTTTTTTAAAAGAAAGAGTTTTTGCGATTCTTGCAGGAATCACACCGACTGCATGAGCTGCAAGCTCGACCGTAGCGCTCGACTCATCAAATTCTCTGACTTTCTCTGCCACTCCATATGATTTTAAATATTCTCTCACTTTTTCTACTGACATTATTATTTTCCTCTCTTTCGTTTTCTTCTATATACAGTATCTAATCGTCTGCTCTACAGCAAAAACTGTGCAAGCACATAGTTGCTCACGTCAATTCCAAAATCAGAAAGCCGGTAACTGTCTTCCTTTTTTTCCAAAAGTCCCTGATGAATCAGCTCATTCAAGACAATGCCGTACACACTTTCCATAGTTACGCCAAATTCCTCAAAAAAATGTCTGCGGCTCACCCCTCTCATCATGCGAAGCCCCAGAAACATAAATTCTTCCATCTGTTCCGTCTGATCCAACTCTTCTCTTTCCTGTCCAAATTCTCCCTGCATATATTGGTGCATGTCGCTTGTATTCTTAAAACGTACATTTTCGATCAGTCCTGCCGCTCCCAAGCCAAACCCTGCATAATCTTTTCGCTCCCAGTAGCCTATATTATGGCGGCACTCATATCCTGGTCTGGCATAGTTGGAGATCTCATAGCGGAAATATCCATGCTGTTCCAAAATTTCTCTTGTATCGTAATACATCTGACGCTCCGTGTTTTCCGACGGCAGAAGATGGCATTCTTTTCCTGCCTCCCGAAGCTTTAGATCTTCCTCATACAGGTCAAAAAATGGCGTCCCTTCCTCTATCATGAGACTGTACGCCGAAATATGCTCCGGTTTCAGAGAAAGTACTTTTTCTAGCGTCTGGCGCCAGCTCTGCGCCGTCTGTGCCGGAAGGGCCGACATCAGATCGACATTGATATTTTGAAATCCACATTTTCTCGCCGCTTCGTAGTTCTCCACAAAAGTCTCGTATGTGTGGATTCTTCCAAGCAGTTTCAGTTCTTTTTCCTGTGCAGACTGCAGTCCGAAGCTAATTCGGTTCACTCCTGCCTCCCGATACGCATTCAATTTCTTCGTGTCAACCGTTCCCGGATTGCATTCGATTGAAATTTCTGTCCCTTCCTTTAAATCAAATTCTTCTCTGATCGTATCCATCAGAAAAGCAATCTCATTTCCCTCCAGAATTGAGGGAGTGCCTCCGCCAAAAAAGATGGTCGTCACCGCCCATTTTTCTTTCTGAGAAAAAGAGCGGATTTCTTCCGCCATTTTTTTTACATATGCCTCTCTCTCCCCTCTATTCGACGGAAAAGACAAAAAATCACAATAACGACACTTTCTGACACAAAATGGAATGTGAAGATAAATTTCAAGGTCTTTCTTCATGCTTTCCTCCCCATACTACCCTTTCATATTTCAGCTGCCAGCAGCCTTTCTGCCTCTCAGTCCCGACACATGGCTCATTGCTTGCGCGGACATTATATCATGTTTTCTTTTTTTATTCAAATTATGATGTGGGGAATGAAACCTGTCAGGCAGAACACCTGTCAAAATGCAGAGACTGCTGCAGACAACCAGGCGCATGTTCCCGTATTTCTCCGCAAAAAACATTCTATTGTCTTTGCAGGCAAGTGCGAGAGCATGCGCCCTTTGTCTTAGCAATCTTTATTTTTTACAAATTGTTTTTTATTTGTCATCCAATTTCAGGACACTCATGAATGCCTTCTGCGGAATTTCTACGTTTCCGACCTGGCGCATGCGTTTCTTTCCTTCTTTTTGTTTCTCGAGAAGCTTTTTCTTTCTGCTGATATCACCGCCATAGCATTTCGCAAGCACATCTTTTCGCATTGCTCTCACCGTTTCTCTGGCGATAATTTTGCTTCCCACGGCTGCCTGAATCGGAATCTCAAACAGCTGTCTCGGAATCTCATCTTTCAATTTCTCGCACATTTTGCGTCCTCTCTCATACGCCGTCTCAGCCGGCACGATGAAGGATAGTGCGTCAACCTCCTCACGGTTCACTAAAATATCCAGCTTCACCAGTTCGGATCTTGTATATCCCTTCATCTCATAGTCAAACGATGCATATCCTCTTGACCGCGACTTTAAGGCATCAAAGAAATCATAGATGATCTCATTGAGAGGAAGCTCATAGCGCAGCATTGCCCTCGTCTCTTCCATGTATTCCATTCCAAGGTATACCCCTCTTCTCTCCTGGCACAATTCCATGATAGAACCGATAAATTCTGTCGTCACCATGATCTCTGCGCTGACAATCGGCTCTTCCATGTACTCAATCTCCGTCGGATCCGGCAGATTCGTCGGATTTGTCAGATCAATCACTTCACCGTTTGTCTTATGAATTTTATACACAACTCCTGGCGCTGTCGTCACAAGATCCAGGTTATACTCTCTCTCGAGACGCTCCTGAATAATTTCCAGATGAAGCAGCCCTAGAAAACCGCACCGGAATCCAAACCCCAGCGCAATCGATGTCTCTGGCTCGAACTGCAAAGATGCATCATTTAACTGAAGCTTCTCAAGGGCGTCTCGCAAATCAGGATATTTCGCCCCATCTGCCGGATAAATTCCACAGTACACCATAGGATTCACTTTCTTGTATCCAGGCAATGGCTCTGCACATGGATTTTGTGCGTTGGTGACCGTATCTCCGACTCTTGTATCTTTTACATTTTTTAAGCTTGCCGTCAGATAACCTACCATGCCGGCGTTCAATTCCTCACATGGGATAAACTGTCCTGCGCCAAAGTATCCCACCTCCACGACTTCCGCTGTCGCCCCTGTAGCCATCATTCTGATCGGTGTCCCTTTTTTGACACTTCCTTCCATCAGACGACAAAAGACAATGACACCTTTGTAGGAATCGTAGATGGAATCAAAAATCAAAGCTTTGAGCGGGGCATCTGGATCCCCTTGCGGAGCCGGTATTTTCTCGACAATCTGCTCCAGAACCTGTTCGATATTGATTCCCATTTTTGCTGAGATCAATGGTGCATCCTGCGCCTCAATTCCAATGACATCTTCGATCTCATTGATGACACGCTGCGGTTCCGCACTCGGCAGATCAATTTTGTTGATCACCGGAAACACATCCAGATTATGATCCAAAGCCAGATATACATTTGCCAGTGTCTGTGCTTCGATTCCCTGCGCTGCGTCCACGACAAGAATTGCCCCGTCACATGCCGCAAGGCTTCGTGACACTTCATAGTTGAAATCCACATGTCCCGGTGTGTCAATCAAGTTAAAAATATATTCTTCTCCATTCTGCGCCCGGTAGACCGTGCGCACAGCCTGCGCTTTGATTGTGATTCCTCTCTCACGCTCCAGTTCCATGTTATCCAAAACCTGTGCCTGCATTTCGCGGCTTGTCAAAAGACCTGTCATCTCAATGATACGATCCGCCAGCGTAGATTTTCCATGGTCAATGTGCGCTATAATACAAAAATTTCTAATATGTTTCTGATCAATACCCGCCACGTTTTTTCCTCCAGTTTTTACTTCTCTTTTTTGCATCTGTCTGCCTTCATCCTGTCACCGTCCGAGACGATGAGAATAAAGTTTTTAAAAATTACACCGTAGCAAGTTTATCACAAATCTTGTCCTCTTGTCTACCATTAGTCAAACCGATCTCTGCAATTTCCCCGCTTCTTCACTCTCCGCTTAAAACCTGATTTAAAATATCTGCGAAGTATTTCATCGCATTCTTCTCTTCCTGCAGCGTGTTGAGCTGTGTCCCTGCCTCCACCAGAAGCGTTCTTGGACGCACATGCAGATTATATCGATATCCTCTCAGATACATCGGACGCATCAAGTCCGGATAAAATTGCTTTGCTTTCATCTGAATCTGAAAAGAAAACGCCAGATTATCCTCCAGATATGGATTTGGCAGGTAATCAATCTCTGTCCCGTCTGCCAGACGACTCAGCCCGTTAAACAGCATCAGCAGTGCCGTGTCTTCCCCATCGATCTGGGTCACCAGTTTTTTCCCTTCCACACCGTCACGGTGGAGATCGATTACCACCTGTATACTTGGATTTTCCTCTAGAATCTGCTCCACCGCCTCCAGAGAATAGTCGTATGCCGCCTCTCGATCCAGCACCCCATCTATCAAATCATACACTCCTCTGTCGTGGATCACACGATATCCATACATCGACTCTAACAACTCTGCCAGATAGTCTCCAACTCCCACGATCGTTGTCGTGTCGTCTCCAGGGATGGAATCTACAAATTCTTCCTGAGAATGCGTATGATAAATCAAAATCTGAGGGATCGAATCCTCTTTTTCGATCGAAAAATCTTTTTCCATAAATGTTTCGGCATCGAGCAGTGACGCGTCAACCGTTGTCGAGGCATCCACAATATAGTATTGATTCAGCAAAAAATCAAAATCTCCCAACCGGTCATACGGGATCTCTGCCACCGGATCGCGATGCACCATTCCACTTCCGCCAGTCAATCCCTGTGCTGTCACTGCTACTGTCTCTGGCTCAGACCTACTGTCTGTCTGCGTTTGCATGGTTTCGGTTTCCGTCTGACTTTGTATCTTTTTGTCTTCTGTCTGTTCTTCCCCATCTTTTCCTTCTTCTTTCTTTGTCGTCTCTGTCTGCAGCTCTTTCTGTTGTTGCGCTGTGATCTGTTCCTGTGCCACATAGTAAAGTGGGATTTCATCTTCTGCAAAGTGCGTCAGCCAATTTCCATCCTCTCTTTTTTCGTAACCTTCATAGGCAAGACCCGGAACCCACACCGATGCCGCCTCCTCTTCCACATAGCGCTGAATCAAAGATGGAAAGCCCATATTCTTAAAAAAAGGACTTTCCATCACAATTCCCACTCCGCGATATAAGATATATAATCCAAGCGCCCCGATCACGCTGCCAATCAGTATTTGAAGACACTTATGAAAATCTTTCAACCATTTCGCCTCACAATCAGATCAGACTTGCCCCTTCCCCAATTATATGAGACCTCTTTTCAAAATATGTCTGTGCTCCAAAATAAGAAAAACTTATGCAAAGGCGATGTTGATTCCCTCTGAGATGGTAAAACTGATGCGCTTAATCGTCTCATCAATATCCTTCGGGGTCACAAACATCGTATTCAAGTTTGGCGTCACGACCTCACGGATCATCTGATACTTTTCCTCCCGGTTCAAGGTCTTCAGTGTCCCTCCCAGATTTCTCAAATGTTCTGACTCGTCCATCGCCTCAACGAGACTTAGCATCGTATCTGTCACGATCGTCGCCGCGTCAACGACTGTCGGAACCCCGATCGCAATCACTGGAATTCCAACCGATTTACGGTTAATCCCATTCCTGTGATTTCCGACACCAGATCCGGGATGAATACCGGCATCTGTGATCTGAATGGTACGATTAAGACGTTTTGTGCTTCTCGCCGCCAACGCATCGATCACGATCATCACATCCGGCTGTGCTTCTTCAATCACGCCGCGGATAATTTCCAGTGTCTCCATACCGGTCTGAGCCATCACTCCTGGGACTAGTGAGCTGATCTCACGAACCTCTTTTCCTTCCAGCAAAAGCTGACCATATTCTCTGAGCACATGGCGCGTGATGTGCAGATTTCCGATGACCTCCGGTCCCAGCGCATCCGGCGTCACATCGCGATTGCCAAGCCCCACGACAAAGATTGACTTTTTTTCTTCTCCTATCAGACTTTTGAGATGATGTGCCAATTCTTCTGAAATTTCACGGTGATACCCTTCGTCAGGTATCGAGAGATTTGGAGCCTCAATCGTGATATACGTTCCAACCGGTTTTCCCATTTCTTTTGCTCCATTTTCCGTCTCAATCTTCACTGTCGTGGTAAAAATCTCCCTCTCCTCATCTCTCTCTTCCTGCACATGCACTCCTCGAACCGGAATTTTCTGTGCATCACAATCCTCTTTCGCTTCCAGCGCAAGATCCGTCCTTACGTTAAAATTTCCCAGCATACGATCTGATCTCCTTTCACTGTTCCTTGATTTTTTATCGCCGCCCATTGCGAAAACAAATGTATTTGCTCTGTGCGCAGTATACTCTCACAATCCCTCATTTTCTCTGAGCAGCCACTGATTTCTATTATTTTTTGTGTTTTTTTCTGAAATATGTATTGACAGATAAAAAAGTATGATTTAGAATATATGAGTGTGTTTACATTAGAACGTCCGTGTCCGGCTTTAATGAAACAAATACAAATAAGAAAATATTAATCATGGGATTTGGAGGTGTACGGATTGGCTAACATTAAATCTGCAAAAAAAAGAGTCTTAGTTAACAGAACAAAAGCTGACAGAAACAAGGCAATTAAATCTGGTGTGAAAACTGCTATGAAAAAAGTGGACGCTGCTGTCGCTGCAAACGATAAGGAAGCTGCTAATGTTGCATTGGTTGCTGCAATTTCCACAATTGACAAAGCTGCTACAAAAGGCGTTTACCACAAAAACAACGCTGCCAGAAAAGTTTCTCGTTTAACAAAAGCCGTTAACGGAATTGCTTAATCATATATAAAAAGACAAAAAGCTTTCGATCCCGTCAGTCGAAAGCTTTTTTTTCGCTATATTTTACGATCAGCAACTCTACACTCAATACGTCCTGTATCTTTCCTGTCTTGACTGCCTCCTCTGTCTCCACACAGTCTCTCACTGCCTGTTTCAGATCTTCTTTTGAAAACAGAGAAGACTGACGGACATAATTTTTCACTACAAAACTTTGTAGTCCTACTTTCTCTGCAATCTGCCGCTGGTCATATCCCTGCCCGCACAGTTCTTTTACCTGCAGCAGCAGATGAAACTGGCGTGTAATCAAAAACAGAATCCTCATCGGCGGTTCGCGCAGAGCCAGCAAATCATAATAGAAGTCAAGTGCTTCCTTCTGTTTTTTTTCTGCCACCGCGCGAATCATATCAAAAATCTTGTTGACCGTCTGCCCTGCTGTGATCTCAGCCACATCTTCCTGCGTGATGACCTCACGCCCCATCGTATAACAGAGCAATTTTTCTAATTCTGTCGCAATGTTCTCCATGTCCGACCCTGTTTTCTCCATGAAAATTTCCATCGTAGGCTGTGTAATTTTCTTGCCCTCTTTTTTTAGGATCCCCAGAATCCACTTTGTCAGCGTTTTCTCATCTTGGCGGGCAAATTCCACCACTCGCCCTTCAGTTTTTACTGCTTTATACAGTTTTCCCCTCTTGTCCACTTCTTCTTCCACAAAGACAAAAACTGTCTCACCCGGCATATTCTTTAAATATTTTGCTAATTCCTCATTTGCAGCCTTAAAAAATCCGCTGTCTTCAATCAAAATCAATCGGTGTTCGGCAAAAAACGGCATCGTGTCTGCCTGATCTATCACAGCCCTCACGTCGATTCCCTTGCCCGCATAAATATTTAAGTTCATCGTATCTTCCGATCCTAAAATGGCTTCCTGCAGTTTTTTCTTATATTGCCGCTTCAGATATGCTTCCTCGCCGTACAATAGGTATACTTTCTGAAATTCTCTGTTTTTGATATCTTCTATCAAGTTTTTCATGTATTCTCATCCATTCTTTTTTGCGCTCGCTTTTTTATTTTAGCACAAGTCCTTTTTCTGCGCTATCTTTTTTCAGATATTTTCCGTAGATGCTTTGCTCTAGTGCTGCTCCATCTCCTGTTTCATCATCCGTTTTCTCTTTGTCATCAATCCTCCAATTCTGCCCGTCTCTTTTGCTGACAACGTGCGCCATCCATTTTCCAGAACGCGATCCAACAGCCCCAACTCCTGAGCGATTTCATATTTCATTTTTTCATCCGGTGTCAAATCAGTCCAGTTTACCTTGTTTGCCATAAAAAAACCATACCCCTTTCTTTTTTTTGGAGTATGGTCTCTTTTTTTCCCTTCTATTCAAAAGAACGTTTCAAATTGCTTCTTTATTATCAACCGTTACCGCATCACAAAATGATTTTAATACCTTCTCGCCGGCATAATAATCGCCGCCACGATGTATGCGACAATGGTGCTCCCCGTAAAACTAAACAAGACAATCAGCAGACGGATCAAGGTCGGATCTATGCCGAAATACTCTCCTATGCCTCCGCACACTCCACAGATTACTCGATTTGTGTCTGATTTATACAATCTTTTTGGTTCCATAAAAAATTTCCTCCTTTTTCTCTCATTTTCCATCATGCAGCGCTCCATGAGTTCTTTTAGATGAACTCAATCTTTACCGATCCAATTCCACATTCGATCGCGAATTCTTTCTTTGCATTATTGTCAATATATTTTTTACCAGGGATAGAAGATTCATAATCATCCCCGATTTGAATCGATCCGACGCCACATTCCATCTTATAGTTATATTCTGTCTGCTCACCGGACAGATCCATCTTCACCTCTCCGATTCCGCACTCTACTTTTCCCTCTGTCTTCACATTTCCTCGAAAATAGACTGATCCGACACCACAGTCGATATTCAATGATTCCACTGTAATCTCCTCTGTCTCAACCGATCCGACACCGACTTCCAAGTCTAGCTCTTTTAGTTCCCATGTCTCTGGAAGGTAGATATCGATCTTTGAATTTCGTCTTTCTGAAAAAATATTCAGATTGATCTTAGGACCTTCGTCTTTGATCTTGAGTGTCTTTCCGCTCTGTGTACATTGGAATGTTGATGTGACATTTTCTGCTTTCACCTGAATTTCATCGCCACCATACACATAAATTGCCACTTCTTCGACTCCCACCTCAATTTTCAGGCTGTCAATTTTCGAAAAATTTTTTTCTACATTTTGTGTATTCGCAATGATCTTCTTTGCGTCTATCATTCCCTCTCCAATCTGAAATTCCCCATCTGCTATCATCTCTTCCACATCCTCTATAGAGGCGCCAAGGCTGAATGCTGCCACACACAGTGCACTCCCAAGAATTCCAAGCATAATACAGATCACGAGACAAATTTTTGTAAACTGTTTCATCTTCCATACCTCCCCCTCTGAAAGGGAATACTGCATAAATCAACAAATTTTCTGATGATCCAAGGCACTACTTTCACTGCTGCACCTATACACAGCCACGCAAATAAAATTCCCAGCGCTGTCATCAGACATCCTATCCCGCTGCACAAAAGTCCAACCGGAAGCGATACGAACGCTTTGGCGATTCCGACGCCTATGAACACAATCCCAAGGATTGCCAGCACAAAAATCAGGACAATTCCCACTAAAATAAGTGCAAAGATGACAGCTGCAATTCCAATCATCACACCCGCCACACCGGCGAGAAGAGGAATTCCCACTGGAATCAGAAAAATCGCAACAAGGATAAGCAGAAGAATTCTCTTCGTTGTATTCGTTTTTTCCCTTTTCTGTCGTTTTTCTTTTTCAAAAAACGGATCTCCCTGAAAAATATCCTCCGTTTTCTTCGTTTCTGCCTTTTTTTCTGTCTTCTCTTTCTTTATGTTTACTTTTTTTCTCTGTTCTTTTCCATCATACTTCCCTGTGCCGTTTGAGTTCTCTTCACCGTCTGCTTCCCATCTGGCACATCCTGCAAACACGTCAGGTACCTTTTTCTCTTCCCGAAAGCGTTCATCCTCGTAGCCGCATTCCGTGTACTCCCCTGCTTCCCCGAAATTTCCTGCAATCCCAGCTTTGATGATCGCAGCTACTTTTTCCGGACTCCCCAGCTCTTTCATCACTTCCTTTTCCCTGTCGGTGCCCGCTTCTTCAAAGTAATCTTCGTAATACTGCATAGCCTCTTCTTTTTCCTGATCCGGCACATCCTGCAGTAAATATGCCAGTTGCTCCATATATTCTTTTCTATTCATCACGAACTCCTATTTTCAAAAATTGCTGATATTTTAGAAGAATATATCTCCCACTCCGAGCGGTACAAATTCAGCTGCGCCACTCCTTTTTCTGTAATTTTATAATATCTTCGATTTCTTCCCCCATACTCTTTGTCATAACATTCCAAGCACCCATCTTTTTGTAATCTTCTCAGGACAGGATACAGTGTAGATTCGGAAACTTCCAATGCATATCGCACATCCTGTGTGATCCGATATCCATAGGTCCCTTCTGGTTCTCTCGAAACTACCGCAAGAACAATCCCATCCAACAATGCCGCGCCTGTGTTAAATACCATTCCATCACTTCCTACCCTATTTGTATTTTCTTTTGACTCTGGTTGCTATCCACCATATCTTTTATATGGTTTTGTATAATATCATTTCTTTTTCAATATTATATTTCATATAATATTGTTTTGTCAATATCATTTTTGAAAAAATCTCGTTTGCCAGCCATCAAAAAAATGCTGCCCAGAAATTTTTTCTCATTTTCTATTTTTTCGGGTTTCTTCTATCATGATTCACATTTTTATAAAAAAACCCAAAAAATAGTGTTGATGAAAAAGGATAAATTTCTGTGCAGCATTTTTCTGCAAATCTTTTACTTTATTGTACTTCTGAAATTACTTTATATATTCTTTGATTACGTCCAATGTCTGCTGAAGCTGTGCCTTTGTGTGTGCCGCTGACAGGAACATCGCCTCAAACTGCGAAGGTCCCAGATGGATCTTATGATCCAGCATGTAATGGAAATACTCCGCAAATTTTGCTGTGTCGGATGTCTTTGCACTGGCATAATCAGTGACTGGCTGATCGGTAAAGAAGATGGTTCCGATGGATCCGACATGGTTTACCTGCCACGGTTTTCCTGCCTCTCTCACAATCCGACTCAGCTCTTCAAAGAACCAGTCCGACTTTTCATTCAGCTCACGGTAAATCTCAGGGTGATCTCTCAGAATCGTCAACTGAGTGATACCTGCTGCCATCGCAACTGGATTTCCACTCAGTGTCCCCGCCTGATACACATTTCCAACTGGAGAGACATGGCGCATAATCTCTTTCTTCCCTCCGTAAGCGCCAACCGGCATTCCTGCACCGATGATCTTTCCAAAGGTAGTCAGATCCGGCTGTATGCCATAGTAACCTTGAGCGCCGTCAATCCCAAGCCGAAATCCTGTGATAACTTCATCAAAAATTAACAGTGTGCCGTATTTTGTGCACAGTGAGCGTAATCCTTCCAGAAATCCCTGTTTTGGAGGAACCACACCCATGTTTGCACCGACCGGCTCCACGATGACTGCTGCGATCTCCTCGCCGAATTCCGAAAACAAACTTTCTACGCTTCCTAAATCATTATAATTTGCCGAGAGTGTATCCTGCGTGCATCCTGCCGGAACCCCTGCGCTGTCCGGGATGCCGCTCGTCATCACACCAGACCCTGCTTTGACCAGCATCGCATCTGAGTGACCATGGTAACAGCCCATAAATTTCACAATTTTGTTTCTGCCTGTGTATCCCCTCGCCACGCGGATCGCACTCATGACGGCTTCCGTGCCAGAATTCACCATACGCACCATCTCAATCGACGGTACAATCTCGCAGATCAGCCTTGCCATCACTACCTCTTTTTCTGTCGCAGCGCCATAACTCAGTCCTTTTTTGCACGCTTCCTCCACACTCTTTCGGATTTCTGGATGATTATGCCCCAAAATCATCGGTCCCCAGGAGCCGATAAAATCCAGATAGGTCACTCCGTCTACATCCGTCATACAAGCTCCGTCTGCATGGTCGATAAAGCGCGGAGTACCGCCGATCGATCCAAATGCACGGACTGGGCTGTTGACGCCTCCCGGAATGAGTTCTACCGCCTCACAAAATAACTCTTCTGATCTTCCCATTATCCAATTCTCCCTTCATCCATAAATCTCGCCAGTTCTTTTGCAAAGTAAGTGATATAGATATCCGATCCCGCACGGTATGCGCTGGCTGCCATCTCGCAGATAATTTTTTCCTCATCAATCCATCCCATTTTTGCTGCTGCTTTCACCATCGCATACTCTCCACTGACGCTGTAGGAAGCAATCGGCACATGGACCATTTTGGATACTTCACTCACCACATCGAGATAGGACATCGCAGGTTTTACCATGATAATGTCTGCTCCTTCCTCGATGTCGAGAAGTGCTTCTTTGATGCCTTCCCGTTTATTGTGATAATCCATCTGATAAGATTTTCGGTCTCCAAAGGCTGGCGCAGACCCTGCCGCCTCGCGAAATGGACCGTAGAATGCAGACGCATACTTGACGGCATAGGACATAATCGGTGTCTCCTTATGCCCAGCCCGATCAAGGCATTCACGGATCGCACGCACTCTCCCATCCATCATATCGGATGGCGCAACCATGTCAGCGCCAGCCTCCACATGGGACAATGCTGTCTTCGCCAGCAGTTCCAACGTCTGATCATTTTCTACCTCATGACCGCACAGAACACCGCAGTGTCCGTGTGAGGTGTATTCACACATACAGACATCCGTGATGTAATAGATATCTGGGAATCGTTTTTTTGCCTCGCGAAGTACTTTCTGCACAATTCCATTTTCATCATAGGCGCCGCTTCCCACTTCATCTTTGTGATCCGGTATTCCAAACAGCATGACGCTTGTGACACCTGCTTTTGCTAGCCTCTCCAATTCGAACATCAAACGATCAATACTATAGCGATACTGTCCCTCCATAGACGGAATCGGATCCTCCAGGTTGCTTCCTTCCTGCACAAAAATCGGATAAATCAAAGAGGATTTATCCATCCTTGTCTCTCTTACCATCTTTCTGAGAACTTCACTACCTCTGAGTCTTCTCGGTCTTATCACCATATCCATGTTTTTCTCCTCCTGTCCTTGTACTTCTCTCATTTTGCCGCACGGACTGCTTCGTTCTTGTTTCTATTCTATCGGACAGTCTCATGCCTTTGACTGACACAGTTCTTCTGTCAATGCAATCACACTGTCGATTGTTGCCTTCTGTGAGACATAAGTCTTCATTCCAAGCTGATCTGCTGCTGCTTTCGTCTGCTTTCCAATGCAGACTGCCTTTACCTTTGAAAAATCAATTCCTTGCACTGCGCCGGCAAATCCTCTGACTGTCGAAGCGCTTGTGAAGACAGCATAATCAATCTGGTCCTCCAGAAATTCTGCCTTTTCATCAATCACTTTTGAACTTTCATAGATGGTATCGTAGGTCGGCACATCATCCACAATAAGCCCTTCTTTTTCATGCAATGCCTCTATCAACTCTTCTGTCCCGAGTGCTGCCCTTGGAATCAAAATTTTTTCTCCGCCTTTACACGCCCCTGCAAGGGTTTCGCCCAGCGTTCTTCCATCATAAGTGGATGGCATCAGATCAGGATAAACTCCTCTCTCCTCCAGAGCTTTCTTTGTCCCCTCTCCGATCACTGCCACTTTCAGATGGAAGAGCCGTCTGATATCTATTCTTTCTCTTCTCATCACCTCGAAGAACACTTTCACCCCGGTCGGACTGGTAAAGACAAGCCACTGGTATGTCTCCAGACTGTCTAATTTTTCCAGCAATCTGCTCTGATCCTTACATGCTTCTGTCCGGATCGCCGGAAGCTCCAGGACTTCTGCCCCTTTCTTTCTCAGCTGCTCTGTCATGCGTGACGATAAGTCTTTCGGGCGCGTCACCACAATCTTCTTTCCAAACAGCGGCAGTTTCTCACACCAAGAAAACTGCTCTGCCAGAGAACATACCTTGCCCACCACGATGATCGCCGGCGTCTCGATCCCCTGTCTCTCCACTTCCTGTGGCAGAGAATCGACCGTCGCCAATACTCTTTTTTGTCTCGATGTTGTCCCTTTTTGCAAGATAGCGGCAGGCATCTTTGGATTCATACCTCCCTTTAAAAGTCCATCACAGATATCCTTCAGGGCTGTCACCCCCATCAGAAAAACAAGCGTTCCCTTTGTCCTGACAAGAGCCTCAAAGTCAATATCGTATGCTTCTCCCTTTCGCTTATGACCGGTGATAATGTGAAGAGAAGAACACAAGTCGCGGTGCGTGACCGGAATTCCATTGTAAGCCGGAACAGAAAGTGCCGAAGTCACACCTGGCACAATCTCATACGGGATTTCATTCTTCACGAGAAGCTCCAATTCTTCTCCGCCACGACCAAACAAAAACGGATCTCCGCCCTTGAGTCTGACCACTTTCTTTCCCTGTCTCGCCTCTGACAAGAGCACTTCATTGATCTGTTCCTGAGGCATCGTATGATTCCCTGCTCTTTTTCCCACATCGATCAGTTTTGCTCCCTCTGGAATCATACTCAAAACACCTTGCCCTACTAAGCGGTCATAGACTACTACCTCTGCTTCTTCCAACACCCGTTTTCCTTTCAAGGTAAAAAGCCCCGGGTCGGAAGGTCCTGCACCTATTAGCCATACTTTTCCTGTCATACCTCTTTTTCTCCTTCCTCTGTGCATCTTTTTCTTAAACTTTCAGCCAGTCTGCATCCAATCTCTCTTGCCTGCGCACATTTGCCTGTCATGGTTCCTTTTTTATATCTTCCCGTCGCTTCTTCATAGTAAAGTCCCATCAGTGTGATCTCATCTTCCTCTATCTTGGCATATGCCGCAATCGGAGAGGAACATCCCCCATTCAGAGTCTGTACGAAAGCTCGCTCACAGAGCGCTGCGTACTTTCCATTTTCATCACAAATTCCATCGAGATATGAATAATCTTCTCCCTTTCTCCCCTGCATCGCCAAAATTCCCTGCCCCGCAGCCGGTATCATCTCTTCTGGCTCAAAGTATCGGCTGATGCGCTCCTCAAGTCCCAGCCTCTTCAAACCTGCCGCAGCGAGTACCAGAGCGCCATATTCTCCGTCATCCAGTTTTCTCAATCTTGTCAGCACATTGCCGCGAACCGGACAAAATACAGCATCCGGAAAAATTTCTCTCAGCTGCAAAATTCTTCTTTGGCTTGCACATCCGATTGGAAGTTTTTCGTCTCGTGTGTGCTGACCTTTCGGCAGCACCAATACATCTCTCGGATCCTCTCTTTTAGAAAATCCTATGATTGGAAGTTCCTCTGGCACCTCCATCGGCATATCTTTCAGTGAGTGCACCGAAAGGTCGCTCCTCTTCTGTGCCAATGCTTTATCTAATTCCTTTACAAAAAGACCTTTTCCGCCGATCTTATCCAATGTCTTGTCCAAAATCAGATCGCCTGTCGTCTTCATTGTGATCAGTTCCAGCTCAATCTCCGGATGGCAGCGATGGATTGCTTCCATCACCATCTCACTCTGAATGACAGCAAGTTTGCTTTCTCTGCTTCCAATTCTTATCTTTCTTTCCATTCTAACCCAGTCTCCATTCCACCGCTGGCTTGGCAGAAAAAGCCTTCCATCACCGATTTTCTGCCGCCGCTTTTCTTTCTATCATCATAAGGCAAAATTTTGACAGTCATTCACCTCACTTCGTCCATCATAGCACATCACCATTTAAATTCAAACTTCTTTTTTTGATACTTTTGAAAAAGAACAAAAAGGAAAACTACAATCAGTGCTAAAATTCCTGCTTCCGACCATCGGTGATGGCTGTGCCAGAACTGAATCCAAGAGTCGCTTGAGATCAAAAAATGGTCTGTGACATAGAGGGAGCGATTCCCCGCTAAATCTTCCAGCACTACCGACAACTTCTGTTCGCTGTCATTTTCTTTGATGATCAGATTTTGGCTCTGCTCCCACTCTCCCTCACTCCATTCATCCCACAGTACACCATTTAAATAGATGGAAACTTTTTTCAGCCCCATGTTATCTGTCGCATCCACCCATATGCTTCGTTCTTCTTCTTTGTATCTTCCGCCTCTTTCAATCCCAGAAACGGTTACTGTCGGGCTGGAATGATCGATCGCAAACACAATCTCCTCCCCTTTTCTCTGATTTTCCGAATAATTTCCCGCCAGATCTCTCGAGACAAATGTCAGCTGATAGACTCCTTCCTCCTGAAAATTCTCCTTTCCAATCTCATAGACATACTGTTTCCATCCTTGCTCCTCTCCCCTTACATGAACTTGATAATCCTTTCCCTGGAACAACTGCCGGATTTCTCCCTCTCTGCTACAAAAAATCACATTTTCTTCCACACTGTCCACATTGGTCTCGGTCACCTCCAGCGTCTGGGCTTCTCTCTGATAGTACTCCTCTAAAAATTGTCTCGTCCCTTCTGAAAGTGTATAGACAGAGCCAAAACGGTTGACGGAAAAACAAACTTCTTTTCGTGTCTGATTTCCAGCATAATCCTGGATACAAAGTTCCAGCGTATACAAATCATCTTCTCTTTTCTCATACGCAAAATCTGCAAAGACAACCTTGTATCCTCCGTTTTCTCTCAATTTTTCATAGATCATCTTTTTCTCCCCCCGTTTTTCACCCACACAGAAAAAATTCCAGCTTTCTTCATCGAGGTAGTCATCTGACAGAAAAACGATCGGTTCCACTTTTCCTTTGTTTGCTGAGTAATTCGCCAAGTTTTCGATCACAATCTGTGGAGGAGTTTTATCAATCACAAACGGTTCCAGTTCATATACTTCACTCACATTTCCGGCAGCATCGCGGCAGGCGATCCAAAAGGTGTAGTATCCTTCCTTTTCCACGTTCTTCTCACTGTGATATGCATTTTCTGAAAAAATCCACGGTCCTTCCCATACCTCTCTCCACTCATCTCCATCCTCATCTTTTCCTAAAAGCTCCATCGAGACACTGTCTGCATCAAAATGTTCTTCCTGAATAGACACAGAAAGTATTCCTCCAGCGCGGTAGAAATTTTCTTTCCCTTCTTGTGGAAAATCCTTGTCCACCGTAATCACAGGTCTGGTATGATCCAGAATAAAGGTTTCTTCTTTCCTCTCCTGTGTGTTTCCTGACAGATCGCTTCCTTCAACCGTGATCGTGTACGCATCTTCTTTCTCAAATAACAGTATGGCTCGATACCGTGTCCTTCCTTCGCTTTCTGTCACACTCCACGATTCAGACCATCTTTTTTCTCCACTTTGACTCTCCACAGAGATTGTCACTGTATCACTATCGAGATATGCGTCTTCCACCGTGATATAGGCTGTGCGGTTTCCACGGTCAAAAATCCCCTCCCCTTCTTCTCTGTCATATCGAACGGTAATCTCAGGTTTTTGAGAGTCGATCAAATATCTATGCGTGTCTTTTCTCTGATATCCACTGTTTGTCTCCATCCAGACTTCAAAAAGGATCCCATCTTCCTCCATATCCTGCTCCGTCAAGATCAATTGTCTCTGCATCAAAAATGTCCGTTCTTTCCCCAAATCGCACATTTCTTCGATCCGCACTTTTCCGTTTACCAGACATCGAAACGCCTTGATGCCGCTGACCGAATCCTCCACGCGAACAGTCAGCGAAATTTCCTGGGCATAGTATGCTGTCCCTCCTTTTCTCTGATAAGGTTCCTGCTCCTCAGAGATGACAAGTGTGCTGCTTTTTTGGGCATCTTCTGTTTTCTGTGTTAAAATGGCATTTAGTCTCTGTTTTTCTCCGATCACCCCCTGCTCATCGACAGCTTCCACCAAAACCGCTCCCTGAAATCCCAGCGGGATAGAGATCTGTGCCGTCATATCATCTGTCCCTTTTTCTAAGATATCTGCTTCATTCCACTCCTGATTTTCTCCATGTTCGAAACAATACCGGATCATTTTTACACCGCTGATTCTGTCACGCGCAGATAAAAGAAGATCCACACTTTGATCGCTGAAATAGCTGTAATCATCGTATGGATACTTTTTCAAAAACACTTGATCTTGCCTGCGATATTGCACCTCGCCTTCAAAAGACGGCGCTGTCCAGTCGATCGTAAAAAATACTTCGTAATTTTCTTCTGCCTCTTTTCCTGCCTCCTCAAACATCGCTGTATTGCCCGAAAAATCTTTCATCTGTACCCTGATCTCATAGTTTGCCTCTTCCTGAAACACCGCCTGGGTCTCGTACCATCCTTCCATCTTCCAGCCATTCTCTGTCGTTTGGCTTTTTACCCATTCTGCACACTGTCGGTTTGCTTCCCTCACACTTTCCTCTTCGGACTGTTCTCTGTTTCCCTGTCGGTCGTATGCCGCAGCTTTCATCTCCCACTGTGTCGGGTCAAAATTTTCCTCTATGACACGCAGTGTGATCTTTAATTTTTCTTTTTTCCATCCTTTTTCTTTCTGCCATTGCTTCAGGGTGATCTCTTGTCCATCTTCTGTCTGATAAAAAATCTGCACTCTCGGTCTTGTCCAATCTGTAATCAGTGTTCCAGAAACAATCCCTTCCTGCGTCTTACAGAGTCCATCCATACTTTCCGGCAGAGTTAACTGATTTCCCGCAAAATCTTCCGCATTGATCAAAAGCTTTGTACTTCCCTCTCGCTTATCCAGCTTGAATTTTCCTTCTCTGTTCTGCCACTGCACACCGACCGCCTTCCATCTCCCTGAATCATCCATCTGCATCAGGCTCCAGCTTTTCAAGCCCCTCGCCTCATCAACCCAAAAGCTGCCCTGGATTTGCTCTTGAAAATAGAGAATTCCTTCCTTCTCCCCTTTGATCTCTTCCAACACAAACGCGCACAACAATGGCGGTGTGCGATCTACGACGATAGGTTCACTGTATCCATTAGATCTTTCCTTCCCACTTTCCGCTCCACATTCCAAGAGATTTCCAGCCCTGTCCGTTCCGCTTACTACCACCCGATAGATTCCCTCTTTCTCGATCTCTCCTGTCTGAAAATACCCCCATGCCTCTTTCTGTTCCCAATCCCATCCTGTCAGAATGCTTTGCTTTTCTCCTGTCTCTTGATTCCACAGATACACTCCCATCTTTTCCGGATCAAACCATTCTTCCTCAATGCAAATCTTTCCTTCTATCTTTCCGTTTTTTGTATACCAGACTCCCTCCTCCAGGTTTCCATCTACCTTGATCTCCATCTTTTTTATTCTCGGCGCAGTGCGATCGACTACCACCACTTTTTCTTCTGTCTTTGCCATCTGATTTCCCGATAAGTCAAAGACAGGTCCAAAACAAATCTGATATTTTCCCTCTTCCTCAAAACACATCACCTTCTCATGAAGCTGCTCTCCGATCCACACCCAATCTTCTTCCTCTGAAACCATCTCCTGACCATTCACCCATATTGGTATCTTTTGCCCTTTCCAATATTCTTCTGATATCTGAAGCCGAATTTGCGCTGTATCCTGAAAAAATGCAATCTGTTCTTTCTCCCCTTCTTCTGAGCACACCAGAATTTCACCGGAAGGCGGCACCGCATCCACCACAAATTTCACCATCTCTTCGAGCAGAATACAATTTCCCGCCTCATCTGTGATGGCAAGATTAGCAATGTTCCCATCTGCCGGCGCACAGAGAATGGCATGGTAACTGTCATAAAGCTTCCCGTCGATCTGCACTTTTTCTCCTCTCTGTCCTTCCACAAACCTTTCGTCCGCTTCAAAAGTCACACAGGCAACCCCTGACATATTATCGTGCGCATACACTGTGATTTCCATCTCATTTCGGAAATAAATTATCTCTCTTGCAAGTGGAGCTCCCCATCTCTCCAGAAACACATTTTCTCCTTCCCGATATTCCATGATCACATCCGTCTCTGGCGGCATCCGATCAATCTGTACCTTCCATTGTGAGATGCAAGTAATCTCCTGATCTGTCACCGCCCAGATTTGAACGAGACTCTCCAATTCTTTCTCATGAAATACAATCTCATACTCATAAATTTCGCCCTCTTCCCACACAGTCTCATAAATTTCTCCTGTCTTTTCTTCCTCTCCCTCTTCCCACGAAAAACAAATCTGATCTGGCTTTTCCCCTGTCACCTTGACAAAAATTTTATATGATTCTTCACCTGAGAACCATTCCCCCTGTGCACTTGAAGCACTCAACTCCATCTCCTGATTCCACTCGATCTGTTCCTCCCATGTTTCCTGCTCTGCAAATTTATCCTCTTCCTGAGCATAGCTCAACTCTGCCGTTTGTCCTATGCAGCATCCAAATATCAGGAAAATCATCTGTATTTGTCGTCTTTTTCCCCGTTTCTTTTTCTTTTCATTCTTTAGTGTGCGAACGGTCGTCCATAGTTTCCCTTCCGCCGCCAAAAAACTTGCCATAAAAAAGCTTGCCACAAAAAAACAGGCACTGACTTTTTCGAGTTTTTCGTAAAAAGCAATCCATTCTTCTCCCATTTACTCTCCTCCTGTTCCATTATTTTAAGTCAATCTTCTGTTCTGCCTTCGTGATCTCTTCTTCCATCGCCTGTATCATCTCTCGGTGCTGCTCTCCTAAGATCTTCTGTGCCGCCTGAATCTCTTTGCCGCTTGCCTCCAGCACATTTTTCATCTCCTCTATCTTGACACCTTCCTTTTCTATCTCATCTGCATAAGAAAGAATCTGCGCTATCATCTCCTGGCATACTTTCAAAGTCATAATTTCATTTTCTCTGCACGCTTTTTGCATCTGATACAATTCCCATAAATCATAAAAATAGACGGCATGTGAAACTTGAAAATCACCTGTCTTATCTCGTTTTCCCATATCTTTCCAATAACTTCCGATCCTTTTACATACCGCAGCTCTCACTTTCTGATCCTGGCTCAACCATTCTGCATTTTCAGCTGTCATAAACCATTTCAGGCTTCGTTCCTTACTCCCTTCTTTCTCATAGAAAAAGAAATAAGCTATTCCAGCTTCATATGATACCTTTTCATATCCTTTCTGATTTCTCTGCAGACTCATCTCATACGTCTCTTTCTGATCACCTGTCTCATTTAATATTTCACGAAAAGCTAAATCTTCTCTGCTTGAAAAATTTTCATCCTTCAAAAACTCTTCCAACAAAAGCAGATATGCTTCCTCCCTCTTTGGATCCATCTCGATCGCCTTTCTCAAGACTTCCATCTTTTCATTTCCTTCCTGATTGGATGCCATCTGAAGACAAAATTGATAGTTCTGAACTTGTAACATGTTCACGCGCATATGGGCAAAGCAAGAGATTCCGAAAGACAAAAAAGCATGGGAAAATAATCCCACACACAACCATAACTTTCTCTTCTGATGTTTCATTCTTTTTCTGTCTAATTCCTGATAGTGTTCTAACGCATACCACAATTCTCTGCACGATTGGTAGCGGTCATCTGGATTTCTCTCCAGACATTTGCGGATCACTTCCTCTAGTCCTCCTGAAATTTCCGGGCGAAGCTGACAGACTGGCAAGAATTCTGTTCCTTGTCTTTTTCTTGGATTTTCTCCCGTCACAAGATGGTGGAGAGTTGCACCCAGCCCATAGATGTCTGTCCTCTCATCGCTCTGCCCTCCGCCAAACTGTTCCGGGGCTGCATAGCCCTGAGTTCCAAGGCAGACGGTATCCTCTGTATGTTCCTCGCAAAACTCCCGTGAAATTCCAAAATCAATCAGCATCAAATCTCCATTCGGCTTCAGCATGATATTGGAAGGCTTCATATCACGGTAAATCACAGGTGGTACCCTGTTGTGAAGATACGACAGCACCTGACAGAGCTGTTTTGCCCATTCGATCACATACTTTTCTTCCTGTGCCCCCTCTTCCTCCACTACATTTCCAAGCGTTCTCCCTTCAATATAATCCATCACGATAAAGATCGCTGTTTCCTCTTCGATCACATCACAGATTTCTGGAATCATCGGGTGATGCAGGGAGCGAAGCAGTTCCATCTCTCGCAAAATCCCTTGCCTCATCAAGGCAAAATTGTACGGTCTGTCTTTTCGGATTTCTTTGACCGCCCACTGTCTGTTCACCTTCTCATTGATCGCGAGGTACACACTGCTCATGCCTCCTTCTCCGATCTGATATAGAATTTTATATTTTCCGTCAAGTACGCTTCCTATTGTGATCATATCTTACCTCCCCTTACATTAGAATGACCACCCAGTCTTTTGATTCGTTCTGTCCCTTCCCGTATTCTTTCGTTTTCTGCCGCTATTTTTTCTGCATAGAGTGAGTCAATCGATTGTACCTCATCAAAAATTCTCTCGATTTCTCTTACACCGGCATCATTTAAGTCGATCAGTTTTCGATAATATACTTCTATTTCATCCACATATCTACTCCAGTCCAAACCAACCATAACCTCTTCTAATTGATACCAGCAATCCCATCTGCTGATTCTCCACACTTCCTCTTTTTCCACTTCCCTTGCTGCTTCTATCGTTCTCTCTCTCGTCTCCTGTGTAAAATCTCTCACTGTCAAAGTCTGTCCTGTCTGAGCTGCAAGATGGATAAAAAAAGAAAGCATTTTCTGTTCTGCTGCACCGCTCAACAGAAATGGAAGAAGCGGTTTTACAATCGCAGGAAGTCCTGCAAATTCCTCCAGCAAATTCGCTAAAGAACAAATTTGACACAGATATCGAGTGAGATCCTCTCTCTTTTTTTCATTTAAAAAAGCCTGCAAATAGATCAAGACATCTCTGAGACCATCCGCAGCAATTGTATAAAAAATATCATTGCGATATTCTCCTTGTCCCATCAGCCGCTGCATAATATCTCCCAAAAAGCTAAGTAGCTGTACACGCTCTGCTTTCGGCGCTTTCTCCATAAAATAGATCGTAAATTCTTGTATAAGCTCGATTGCGGGTTCTCTTTTCCCCTGTCTTGCCAGCTCATACAAAATCTTTCCATCTCTGTGTAAAAATAAGGTATCGGGGCAATGGTAGCCTCCAAATCCCAGTTCCTCCGCTGAAATTCCGCCATCATTTTCCAGAAAAATAACGGTTCCTGCAATCGGATAAAGCAGACAGCTGACAAAATCTCTGTAGTTTGCATACAGTACGATCTGACCTTTCCGCTCCTCAATTTTCTCTCTATATTTCTCTAAAAATTCTCTTGAGAATCCTTCCCCGTCAAACGCAATGCACATCGGTGCTTTGTCACTGCACACCGCAACATACATAGCTTTGTTTCCCCCTTTTGAATGACCGCTGACGGTAATTTTTTCATAGGGAAGAGCCTCGAACCATTCCAGTGCTTCCGTCTGCTGTCTTGTATCGCTCTCTGCACCCGCCACAAGATCATCGCGCCATTCATTATATCCTGTCCCTGCAAAAACAACGAATGCCTCTTCCTCTTTCTCGGAATAAAAGCAGAGCGCCTTTGCGCCTGTGGCAGGATTATTTTTTCTCTCTACAATCCGCAGAGAACAAAGTTCTTCATCTCCCCGTGCCAATGCCAGCAAATTCTCCCATTCTTCTCTTGTCGTCGCAGGGTCTGCCATCCCTTCCTGCTTTTGGTAAGCATCCGTATCCACAAATTCCAATAATTCACCGACCGAAAAAGCTTCTGCTCCCTCTGCCGTAAAAACAGGATCATAGATCAGATTATTTAACATCAAAATTTGTGTCTCTGTCATTCTTTCCTCCTGCTGTGCATATTCTCACCTCTCCATCCAGATATTTTTCCCTCTCTTGATGGAAATACTTTTCCCAAACTCTTCAGGAAATTGCCGGCTTCGCATGACATACGCACTGTGCCTGATATTTTTTCTCCCGCACGATTTCTTCTGCTCGATCACGGTCGAGACCGACAAACATGTCTTTTTCAATCAAAAAGATCGATATCAAGCTTTCCATCTTTTCTTTCTGCCAGGCATCGCAAAACTGCACTGTCCTATTCTCAAGCTCTTCTTCTGTGACTTCCGCCACAAAAAGCCAACTGATCACTCGTATCTCCTCGCCTTTTTTTCTGGCATCTTCCAGCCCATCTCCTATCCTGACTGTCTCAGAAAATCCTGTCTCCTGCATAAAAGAGATGACTTTTGCCTCCGGGAAAAATATTTTTGCCGTTTGTTCCATCTTTTTTTCATATTCTTCCCGGATACAAAGTCCAAAATAGCTGTCCATAAACCAAGCCCTTCCTTCTTTCTCATATCGTCTAACCCAGCATGTTTCTTTTCTGCCTTCTCTCTCTACCTGAAAGTTCATCTGATCGTAGACTTGATTCCAAAATTTCCACACAACCCCCATCACTTCATAAGAAATGTCTCCATATTTTTGCCTCAGATATTCTTCCATCTCTTCTTGCCTCTTCTCCAATTTCTGAACCTCATACACGACCTTTCCACTCTCTTTTTCTCTCCCTTCACATCCCATGAGCATCACGGCGCCCAGCACTATAACAGCAAGATATCTTCCTATTGTTTTTTTCATCCCCATTATCCTCGTGTCATATCACATCAGTGTCCATTGTCCCTCTTAAAGGATTTTAGGATATCCTGTTTGGAGGATCTCCCATTCTCCTCTCCACATCGCAGATGCTCTCGAGTTCAGCTTCCCAGAAAGAGCTCCTTGCCTTCTCAAGCCACTCGGCTGTGACAATCAAAAGCTGTCTGAAACTCTGCTCCATCTCACACAAAATTTCATATGTTTCATTGAGCTCCTCGCATGTCTTTCCTCTACTCTCATTCATCAATTTTGTCGTGACAAATCCTCGCTCTCTTAACTCTCCAGCAAGCTTTCTAAGCTTATCTACAGCGTCTTCTAACTTTTTGTACTGTACTCTGATTTCCGACATTTCTTCTCCTTTTTTGAAAATGCCACCTCATCCTTTTTCTTTTTTTATTGTGGCATTTTCATATAAAAATTGATCCGCCTCATCTATCTCTTCCAGAAAGGAAATGGCATATTCTCCTATTGTGTGCACTGCATCTTCCATCTCCCGTCTAATCTCCGGAAAATTTTCTGATATCTTCTGCAGGACACCATCTATAAATGAATCTTGTATTGCCTGATACGATACCTGAATCAAAATCCATTCATACTCTACAAACTTTTCATATAAAAAATCTCCATAACTTTTTATCACCTGAGAGGCAAGCTGGAAATTTTCATCTGTGACAATCACATCTCTCCCCATATCTTCTTCTCCCATTTCCGTATTCTTCGCAGCGATGTTCTCACTCACTGTCCCAGCAATCTTTCCAAGGACGCAATTCGTTGTTCCAACATCCTTTGTCTTGTCTCTTCCTGATCAATCTGACCCTGGATTTTTCGTCTTTCCTCGGAAATTTTTTCCCCAATTTCTTTTATATTGTCGGATGCCATCTCATATTCACTGCCATATAGTTTTTCTGCCAGACAATTCGAAAATTCTCCCACCATATGAGGCGGATGGAAAGTCTGTGCGATCTTTTGTGCGCCTGCTCTGGTCTGATGTATCATCTTAGAAAATGCTTCCTCTTCTTTTCGATACTCCCTCTCTATCTCTTCCAGAGTCTGATATCTCCCGTATAATTTCGCAATCTGTCTCTGTAAAGCTTCTTGTTCTTCTCTCTGCTGTGCGATCATCTGTGTCACACCTTTTTTCCCATCTATCATCCTATAAACTGTCCCGCAATCTCTAAATCTGTCTGTTCAATCGTGTCCGCTGTTCTGATCAGTACCTTCTCAATCTCCCTGATCAGCTCTTCTGCTTTTAAAAATCCCGGCTTTAACTGTTCATATCGCTGTGCGTAGGAATCGCTTGCTGCTCCTTCCCATTCTTCTTGAAGCTGTACCAGCAACTGTTCTAATCTTTGGATGACAGTTCCAAGCTCATCTGCCTGAACTCCATATTCTCTCGCTCTTTCTCTCAATTTTTCCGGTGTAATTCTGATTTGCCCGCTCATCTTTCTTTCGCCTCCATCTTTTGTGTGACTTTCTTCTTCTCACACTCTTTTTTTAAATTCCTTCGGTCGCCATCTTCCATTTTTCCAAGCAACTTCCATCCCAAAAGAAAACTTCAGATTCGTCTTTCCTTTCTTTGCATCTTTTTAACTGTCCAAATGGTATCTCTATCAATTTAATTTCTTTTTTCTTTCCAAAAAAGATTACTTGTCCTCTCTCCTTGATATCCTGAACAATTCTGGGACTTTGATAGCGTATCGCCTTATTTTCTACATTCGTACACAACACCACTGCCTCTTCTGCATATTCCCACATTGCCTGATACAAAATTTTCTCATCCGAAATCCTGGAAAGCACTGTCATTCCATTCAGAATTAAAATCAGCATTTCTTCTCCTCTTGAATCAAGCGCACGGTGAAGTGCCTCAAAGACTTCCCCACCATCTTTTGTGTAACAACAAACTTCCTTCCGGAGCTCCATCCATTTCAATCTCTCCCTCTGATCATCGAGGACAAAAAATTTGACCTTTTCTCGAAAGATTTCCCACGTTCTCAGGATCTGACTAATCCATTTTTCCTGTCCTTCTCCACAGATCCCGGTGATCTTTTTTTTGCACTCTTCCCAGAACACTGTCTTGGTATGCTCAAATTTCAGTGCAATTGGAACTTGTCCTTTTTTCCTGTTGAGTGGATATGTCTCCCAGCATAACTGTTCTGGAATACACGGTATTTTTCTAGCCCTCCTATTCGTCCTTTCGCAGCATTCCCAGATCCAGTCTTCCATCGTCAGGAGCTGTTCTTTTTTGTTTCTGCCGCGAAAAGCCTGATAGATCTGTACCTGATAAATCTGATTTTCTTTTTGAAAAAAACCTCTGCCGGGAATTCTTGGAAGTTTTTCTCGCACTGCCTCCAGCATCTGCCTATAGACCATCGTATCCGGATGATACAAAGCAATTCTGCTGCCAAACCCTGAAAAAATTCCATGTCCGATCCCTCCTGTCTCTTCCTGAAAGATCATCGTAGAAATATCAAGCCGTATTCCTTCTCTCATAATCGCAGCAATACGACTTTCCAAATCTGGATATTTTGTTCTCCACTCCGCATAAGAAAACCATACAATCATCATCGGCGTCATCTCATGCTCTTCTATTCTTTGTCTTCGCAGCTTCATTTCATCTTCAATCATCTCGACAAGATTTTCCAGCTTTTCTTCCTCTGCTCCACTGACAATTCCACCTATCTGCGGTAAATTTTCAAGCACTTTCGGAATTCTTCCCTCAAAATCTGCGATATAGATTTCCACCTCTTCCATCTGCTCCGCCAGTCCGCGCAGCAGCACTAAAAACAAATTCTGTTTTCCTGATCCCGTACCTCCCGTGACAAATAGATTCTGCCGTCTCATCTCTATCCGAGCTTGCGGTTGTCTCTGCCTCTGCGGATCATCATAGATTCCGATAGGGATTTCCCATCTCTGCTCTATCTGCTCTTTCTCGCACGGATAAAAAATTTCTTCTCTGAGAGGTTCCAGACATACTGTCGGCAACTTTCTTCTGTACTCTTTCTCCCACTGCTCTATCACATACTTTCGGATCATCTCTGCCTGTGTCCACCCTTCTGACACTTTCGCCTTTTTTTCATAAAAAAGACACCGTTCTCCTCCCAGCAAAACCTGAAAAATCTGAAATCCTTCTTCGCAATCCTCCTGCATCTTCTCAGAACTGTATGCAGATTGAAACAAAACAGCGCCTTCTTGATTTCCAACCTGAAAATATCCTCTCCCCGCCTCGGTGATCTGCGCTGCGAGTGGACAATGCAAAACTTCACGGCTGTCATTTTGCGATTGAACTTTCAGGCAAAGCCGAAACGTAGTATTGCTCCAGATCTGCTCACTCACCTGCCCTGATGGCTTTTGTGTCGCCAAAATCAAATGTACTCCAAGGCTTCTTCCAATTCTTGAAGCACTGATCAGTTCTTTCATAAATTCTGGCTGTTCTGCCTTTAATTCGGCAAATTCATCCACAATCAGCACAAGATGCGGCATTGCCTCCATTTCTCTTGGGTTCTTCTGATATAACTTTACATATTCATCCACATGACTGCATTGAAATTGTGCCAGCATACGCTGTCTTTTTTTCAGTTCTGCCCTGATAAATGATAGAGATCTTTCCAGAGAAGATTCCTCTAGATTTGTGATGGTCCCTGCTAAATGCGGCAACCCTTTCAAATGGTTTGCAAGACCTCCACCTTTAAAATCAATCAGCAGAAACTGGATTCGCCACGGTGGAAAAAACACCGCTGTCAAGAGCAGATAGGTCAAAATCATCTCACTTTTTCCAGATCCTGTCGTTCCTGCTACCAGCCCGTGTGGTCCATCTGCTTTTTCATGTAAATCAAGAAAAAGACTACTGCCATTTTCTGTCACACCGATGGGAACTGCCAATGTCTCTCTCTCTTCTTGCCATCTCTTTCCCATCTTCCAGTTTGCTCCTTCTTCTTTTTCTAACAATTCCAACAAAGTGATCTTTTCTGGGAGTTTCTGCTCTCTGGAAGCTGTTCTTTGTCTTACTGTGGAGAGCATCCGTGCCGCTCTTATAAACACTTCTTTTTCAGGCAAATCCGTCCAAAATTCTCTCTCCTGTCCCCAACCATCGCAAAACAGTTTCCCCTTCAATATGGTATCTCCGACTCTACCTGTTGCATCACCTATACCTTCCAGGCAAATTTTCGTATGACATCCTCGTGGCAGGGCTCTCTCGTCCAAACTCAGGAAAATGGGATAGATACCAACTAAAAACGCCTCTGAAATTTTTTTCAAAAATGATTGAAGTTCTCCCTCTGCTTCCTCAAAAAAGCAAACAATCCAAGCCGGATATGTGCGTTTTTCTGCTTTGCGGACTTCTATTTCTTCTTCCAGCTTTTCCAGCATGCGCACTCTGCTATTCTTCTCCCACCCGATCAATCTCTCCTCTTTCTTCGTGCGGATATGAGGCAATAGGCGCAGCCAGCGTACATTGCAGATGCTCTGCTCCTCTCCCCAAAGAAGAATCTTAACATCTTCTTCTGCATGGCTGCACACAACCTCAAACAAAATCATTTCCAGGAAACGTACTCTTAGCTGTTCCTGCCCTACAATTCCACTTACTCCAAATGCAGGCAAATCAAACAGTACTGGTGCATCTTTGATTTGATTCTGTCTTGAAATCATCTCCTGTGTCTCCTCCCACAGGGTATGAGATCGGATGATATCTTCTTTTTTTTGAAATTCTGTGGCGTTTCTCGCGCAGATCGTTCCGTCCCCCATCCTGACACACAGAAAGTCCCAGTCCTTCGGACTTTTTTCAAACATCTTCCAGGAAGAGCGTTTCAATTCTTCCAATAGTTCCCTCCAACTTCTCTCTTGACTTCTGAGGAAATCTCTCTCCTTTGTCCGTTTTTGGGACAGTTCTTCTTCTTTTTCTTTCAAGTACATGCGGTATCGCCTCATATACTGTCTCTGCCTGTGAAGGGTGGAAACGTTTGTATAGATCCATGTCACAAACGCCGTCAATACCGCCATACCTCCCATTGCAATGCGATACTTTCCAGCAAAATCTGCCTGTTCTCTCTGGAACAGAAAAAACATTCCCATCATACTCACACTGGAAAACAGAGAGAGAAACAGGCGATTTTCTGGCTTAGACGGAAAATTTTCCGGCGCAATCACATTGGTCTCACCGTCCGGATAAGGTATCGCCCACCTCGCTCTGCACAGATAATCTGGATAATCAAATCGCTCATGATCTCTTTTGCCGCCACAAATCCCATGACATTCAATCCCTTGCTCAGAATCAAAAAACAATTTCTCTTCAAGGAAATAAAATCGATACCCGCCAAATTCCAAAAAATCATGATCTCTCAGTCTGCTTTTTCGCCTACAGAGATGTCCATTTTTGAACATCTCCCACGTATGTCCCTCCGCCCAAAATACTCCTTCTTCCCGGAAGATGCTCATCGATCTGTGTCTGAAAAACGGATCCTGGATCCTGATCTGGCAAGATTCCTCCCCGCCGATTGTAATCTGTTTTTCTTTTTTGAGATCTGCAAAATATTCGTATGTCTGTTTTCTCTCATGTTCATATCGCTGTAAACAAATCTGGCAGAGACAGATCCCTGTTTTTTCCTCATACACTTCTGTGTTTTTTCCATGTTCAAACCGCACCCATCTCTTTTTCATCACGGTATCATTTGTCAGATAACACCCCGTCTCATTTCTCAGATACCATTGTTCTTGTCGCTCCTGTGTCCAAAATCCGTACCCATTTTTTTCATTTTTGACCTCTTCTGTCTTCTCTTCATATCTTCCCCTATAGAAGACCCATACTCTCCATTGTCCCGTGTTCTTCTACCCTCTATCTCTCATGCATTCTTCTTTTCAGATTGTCAGTCTTATCCCTACTTTCTCTGACTCACTCCAGCCCGCATTCCTTCTGCACAAAGGGTATCGTCATCGTTTTCCTCAGGGAACGAGACAAACAGCACACTTCCATCTCTCAAATGATACTCTGACAGTGGATAATCCCCCTTTAAAAAAGCAATTGGATTTTCCGATCTCAGATACACACACGCAATTTCTTCTGTCTTCTTTTTCCATTCCAGCTTCTCATTCAATCCCTCCAACAATTCTAGAACAGTAATCTCGGAAGGTACATCAAGATCCATCTCCTCCCCATCTGACAAATGTACTGTGACCAAAATCCTCTTTTTATTTTTCACACAAAATCTCCCCTATTTTGTCCCTCCACTGTTGCCATTCTCTGTCTGTTCTTCCGTGTTCCTCCAAAAAAATCTCACCATCCCATCCAAAACTCTTTGCCATTTTGTCTTCTGTCTGTCCTGCACCAAAAAAGTTATAGAGAATACAAAATTTTTCTCTCGGAATCATGGCAACGCTGTTGTGGAAAGCGAAGAAAAGTTTGCTCCATTTTTCTCCTGCTCTCACAACGACCGCCACTTGGTCTGCATCCGCAATCCATCCACTGATCCACTCACTGTATGTATGATCTGTCTCCACCACAATCCAGTCATACTCTCTGCTCTCCTTCACTGCACTCTCTGCCTTTCGGAAAAATTCCAGGGTCAACCCAAGACATCTATATGATGCTGCAAAAGGCGTCAGCACATCAAATCTTCCGTGCCAAACCCACCGCTTCCAGGAAGAAAACGGTATCTCCTGACTTGTCACGAAAAATTCTTCTGCCTCCCCCTCTAAAACACTGTCCACAAAGCCTCGGCAATCCTGCCACGTATCTGCACCGATAAAAAAGACTTTTCTTCCCTTTTCTGTCAGATATTGTGCCATCTCCCTTGCCACAGAGGACACACCGCTGCCGCCGATCGGTGAGTAAACCAAGAATGTTTTCGTCTTCTGCCTTTCACACACATCTTCCTGTCGCAAACGCTCCAACTTCATATAGATACTATCCCGGAGTGTCGTTTCCTCCCAGCTTCGCGCCATCACCGGCGCCATTTCTTTTTCCTCTTCCTCTCCCATCAAGACGATATTTTTCCCGCCGCATCTCCTCCAGAGTTCTCTTCCCCAATCTTTCCAGACAAACAAAAAAATTTTCTGGTCAAACCCCTTCTCAAAAACCCCTTTTTCTCTCGTCTCACTGAGATCTCTTTTCTGGAATACACTTGTGTATTTTTGAAAATAAGAAAAATCGCTGATCATCAAAATCTCTGATTCTTCTTCTAGCTCTGGGACAATCATCCCTTCTAAAAAATTCAGATATTCCTGATCTGGATCAGCAAAAACTATCTTCTCTCTCTTCATAAATGGAATCCTTTCGTTTTTACAGGCAGAAATCGAAACAGTCGCAAAGCAGGCGAAATTCACAATCTGCTGCTAAAATTTGATCTCCCTCATTTAAGACATACCACTGTCCGGGAGTAAGTCTGAGCTTGTTCAGAAAAGTTCCATTGCGGCTGTTCAAATCTCTAATCCACCATTGACCGTCCTCCGTCAAAATCTCACAGTGACGTCTGCTTAGAGTTTTGCTGTCATGAACCCAGCACTGCACTTCCTTTTTTTGCTTTCCAATCACAAAACTGCCCTCCCCCAGCTCCCATCTTTCCATACGGGTTGAACCGAGCCTTTGAAGCACATATATTTTTGTGTCTTTTCGATACCTTTTGTCTAATATTTCTATTTTTTTTCGGATTTTTTTCTCAAGAATTTGAATCGAGATTGCCTGATTCTCATGGTACACAGGCAAATAGATGATATAGATTTGATCTGTCTCCAGATCAAAATAAATTTTCTCCGGCTCTAGCTCCGGTTGTCCAAACTGGAAGAGTGACTGCTCCCCCAGCAGTTTCACTGCTGAAACAATCTGTGTCATCACATCCTTCCGCCGATTTTGGTCCAAGCTCTCGATTACCTCGCACAGCCTGACTTTTCCCTGCATTCTATAGATGAGTTTTACCTTTCCGTCGCAGCAAATCTTGTGGCATGGGATCAAAAAGGGCAGTGACTTTTCCCTCATTCGGTGATACCCTGCATGTGAAAAATGAACAGATTGATCCAACAAATAAGAACAGATTCGTCTGTCATGATACTCTGACAGTCCCTCCATGCTCTCACCTGCCTTCGCTGTTTCTATGTTTATCATAGTGTCTTTTAGACACTTTGTCAAGCAGAAATTCACAAATTTAAAATTTTTGTAATTTTTTTGTTCCTTTTCTCCACTCTATCACATTTGTATCATACTTCCATGGTAAATTCTAAGAAAACTTTTTTAAGGAGATTTTTTATGAACTTTGCCAATAATTTAAAACAACTCCGCCAAGGACATCACATGACCCAAGAAGCGCTTGCACGCTATCTGAACGTCACACGCCCGACTATCGCTGGCTATGAGACCAAAAACAAACAGCCCGATTATGATAAACTGCAAAAAATTGCAGAATGTTTTGAGGTATCCATCGACTATCTTTTGACCGGAAACGAGACGACCGTTCTCATCGAGAGCGATACCTCCGCTGATTCCTCTCAAGCTTTACTTCTCGAAAAAACACTCAACAAATATTTTTCCCGCCTGACTCCCTCCGCTAAACAAGAGCTTGTCAATTTCAGCAAATTTTTATATTTACAAGAACACAATCGCCTGAAATGAAGGAAGCACAATCTTTTTCCGCTCTTTACATAGTGTTCTTCTCTTTCTTATGCCAGTCAGGTTGCAGCACTAATTTTGACACAAACCAAATTTTACAAAAAATCAGGGACTTCTCCACAAAAACACCAATCTACTTTTATGGAAAAGTCCCTACACTTTCTTTCTAATCCTATTCTCTATTGTCGTCAATCAGATACAAAATTGCATTGCAGATACACGCTGCGATATTGCTCCCGCCTTTTCTGCCTCGCGCAACAATATACGGCACATCCGTCTCCATGATCAGTTCTTTCGACTGAACAACATTGACAAATCCTACCGGTACTCCGATGATCAGTTCTGGATTGATCTTCTTCTCATCGATCAGTTCATACAGCCGGACCAACGCAGTCGGAGCATTTCCAATCGCAAAGATCAGAGGTTTATCCAACGATGCCGCTTTATCGATGCACGCCGTTGCCCTTGTCGTCCCATTTTTCTTTGCCTGTGCTGCCACATCCTCATCTGACATAAAGCAGTAGACCTCCCCGCCATACCGCGCCAGTGCTCTCTTATTGATTCCAGATTTCGCCATCTGAGTATCGGTCACAATACAAGCTCCTTTTTTGATCGCATCCATCGCTTTTTGCACAGCATGTTCCGAAAAGCAAAGATTATCGGCATACTCAAAGTCCGCACTCGTGTGAATACACCGTTTTACAACTAGTTCTTGATGATCTGGAAATGAACGGTCTCCCAGCTCTTTAGTGATGATCTCAAAACTTCTTCTCTCAATCTCTCTTGGTTCTATCTTTTCTAATTCTACTTTCATCTTGTTTCCTTTCCGCAATGCCTTGCTTCTCTGTCAGCTCTCTGATTCTCTCCATCGCTGTATGATTGCGCTTTACAAAGCAATCATATCCATGTTTCCATCAAAGTCCCTCATTTAAAATCTGATAAATCTTTTCCATGTCGAGATGCTTTCTCAGCCCTTCTGCAAGCAGATCATACTGTGTCTCCTTAAATGTCTGGAAATCTACTCCTGTGATTTCGCTCACATCCAGTCCTTTCATCTTTCCCAGAGCCATCACAATTCCTTTTGCCACATCCTCTTTGTCAAAAATTCCATGGACATAGCTTCCATAGACATTTCCCTTCTGTGCACCTTCCAGCTTTGCATCCGATAAGTCGTTCATACTGGAAATCTGCGTCAGCTCTTTTGTGCCTTCTTCCAGCATCGAGACACCCATATGAATTTCATATCCTTCCAACTCTACCCCGCCAAGCCCGGAGAGCGGTCCTGATATCGTCTGAAATTTTCCGTTTACTCTCGTCCTTGTCTTTGCTGCTGCAAAGACTGTCTCCATCGGGAGCAATCCCATTCCCTTGATCTCTCCGCCCGCTTCTACACCATCGGGATCTTTTAACGTCTTTCCAAGCATCTGGTATCCTCCGCAGACACCATAGATGACCTTTCCTGCCGATGCCGCTTTCAAGATAGCTGCTTCCAGCCCATTCTGGCGCATCCACAGCAGATCCTCCATCGTATTCTTCGTTCCTGGCAGGATAATCATGTCCGGATTTTTCAATTCTGCCACAGAGTGAACGTATCTCAGTGAGACTCCTTTCATACTTTCAAACGGATTAAAATCAGTAAAGTTTGAAATTCTCGGAAGCCGGATCACTGCAATATCAATCATTCCAACCTCCTGCTTTCTGTCAAAACGCTCCGTTAAGCTGTCTTCATCTTCCACCTGAATCTGAAGATATGGTGCGACGCCAACAACAGGAATCCCACACTTCTCTTCCAGCATCTCAATCCCCGGGTCAAGGATCGTCTTATCCCCCCGAAACTTGTTGATAATCAGTCCCTTTACCATCTTCTTCTCATCTTCTTCCAGAAGCATCACTGTCCCTACAAGCTGTGCAAACACGCCGCCGCGGTCGATGTCGCCGACGAGAAGTACGGGCGCCTTCGCCATCTTTGCCATCCCCATATTGACGATATCTTCCGCCTTCAAATTAATTTCCGCAGGGCTTCCTGCCCCTTCAATCACGATAATATCATACGCTTCCTCCAGCTTATGATACGCATGTAAAATATCAGGAACCAGTTTTTTCTTATACGCGAAATAATCGCGCGCACTCATATTTCCTATCACTTCTCCGTTGACGATCACCTGAGAACCCACATCATTTGTCGGTTTTAGCAAAATCGGATTCATATAGACAGAAGGCTTGATTCCCGCCGCTTCTGCCTGCATCACCTGCGCTCTTCCCATCTCCAGACCTTCCTCGGTGATGAAAGAATTTAATGCCATATTCTGTGACTTAAACGGTGCTACGCGATATCCGTCCTGTCTAAAAATTCTGCAAAGTCCCGCCGCCAGCAGACTTTTTCCTGCATTTGACATGGTTCCCTGAATCATAATAGCCTTTGCCATCTTCTTCCTCCTACCTCTGTCCCTTCACTGCCTCTTCTATACACGAAATCAGCTTTCTGTTTTCTTCATGTGTGCGCACTGCCACACGGTAATATCCCTGCACAAGTCCCGCATAATTACTACAGTCACGGATCAGAATCCCCTTTTCTCTGCAATGCGATGCCAGATCTTTTGGACCTTTAAAAAAGATATAATTTGCATAAGATCCAAAAATCTGCATCCCGATCCGCGTCATCTCCTGCTTCATCCAGACTCGCTCCTGGCTGATAAAGCTTCTCGTCTTTTCCACGAATTCTTCCTCGTCAAGTGCCGCAATTCCCGCCATCTGTGCCGGTATAGACACATTCCACGGCTGCAGCATCTCCCGCATTTTTCCAATCAGCATCTGATTTGAGCAGATCGCGTATCCAAGGCGCAGCCCTGGCATCGCATAGATTTTTGTAAATGCCTTGAGAATCATCAGATTTCCAAATTCTTTTACTCTCGGAAGCATCGTGTAATGGTGAGGCTGATCCAAAAATTCATTGAAACATTCATCTAGAACCAACAGTGTCTGGCACTCTCTGCATCGCTCTATCACCTGAAGCAAAAATTCTGGCTCAATCAGCTGTCCTGTCGGATTGTTGGGGTTACACAAAAACACAAGATCTATGTCACAGTGGATTCGCTCCAGATAGGACGGACGAATCTGAAACTGGCGCTCTTCATCTAAAAAATAATATTCTACCTCACATCCAAACGCTTTCATCGCCTGCTCATACTCTGCAAATCCCGGCGCTATCACAAGTGCTTTTTTCGGTCTTATAGCAGCCGTCACTGCAAAAATCAACTCAGCAGCACCATTTCCAAAGATCAGGTATTCCTCTGGAATATGGTGTTTCTTTGCCGTTTTTTGTCTCAGCTCTCTGCAGGAAACATCCGGATAGTTCACCGAAGCCAAAACCCCTGCACATGCAGCTTCTCTCACGCTGTCTGGCATTCCAAATGGATTAATATTTGCGGAAAAATCAATCTGATATGCTCCAGTATAGATATCCCCGCCATGTTTATGCATCTGCATAATTTCGTCCCTTTCTTTCTATTTATTTCCCCCGGATATCACAAAACTCAAATAAAAAATCGAATTGCCCCAGACAGAAGCAAAGTCAAAAATGACGTTACATAGAGCAACCTGTTTGCTCTTCTGATATCTTCATATTCCACCGCCCGTATGGGATCCCCAATCGTTTTTTTCTTGTGCAGTTTTCCAAAATACCATGCATCACCAGCGAGCTGCACATGGAGTGCACCTGCCATCACCGCCTCGGTCTGCGCAGAATTCGGGCTTGCATGGTTATAGCGGTCTCTCTTAAAAATACGGTGTGCCTCTTTTGCATCAAGCCCCGCAAAGAAACAGGAACATATCATCATCCACGCAGAAATTCTTGCCGGGATATAGTTCAAGATATCATCCAGTTTTGCCGCAGCACGCCCAAGATACAGATACCTGTCATTTTTGTATCCAACCATAGAATCCATCGTGTTGACTGATTTGTAAAAAAATCCCAGCACCGGTCCCCCGATCATCATAAACAGCATCGGAGCAATAATTCCATCCGAGGTATTTTCAGCGACTGTCTCCACCGCCGCCTTTGTCACTCCTGCTTCATCAAGATTTTCTGTGTCGCGCCCCACAATCATAGAGACAGCATAGCGGCTTCCTGGGAGATCTTTTGCTTTTAATTTCTCATACACTTTCATACTCTCATCCCGCAACGCTCTTGTCGCCAGAAGCTGATAACACATGATCACTTCCATCACAAATTTCACTGCTGGATGAATCAAAAAGCCAACATACAAGATTGCTGCCGAAACTGCCGTTGTGATTCCTGTTGTGAAGATTACCAAAAAAACTCCTGCGACAAGCTCCCCTTTTTCCGTCTTTGGGAAAAGAAAGCGAAGTCCTTTTTCCAGGACAGAAATCAGCTTTCCCACAAGTCGGATCGGATGATACAGCCAGTGCGGATCTCCTATCAAAAGATCAAGGAAATACCCCAGCACCAGCGATAATAAGATCTCTTCCCTCATACCGTCTTTCCTTTCCGAAATTCTATACATGCCTCCAAAAAGCGCATCGGAATTTTTCGATTTGAATAATAATAAAGATGCGGAAATCCCGCAATCATTCTGTATTCTCCGTGAATACAGTCCCATCCTCTTTTTCTCAAAGGTTTCTGGGCATGAAAAAAATCTCCGCAAGAAGTACTGTCAAAATAGTGAAACTCATGGGCACGGATTTTTCCACCATCCAAACCGGCAATCTGATCTTTTTTCGCCTCAATCTCAATATAGCCAAAACGTCCTAATTTTTCGGTGTGGTACGCACGCCCCTCGATCACACCTGCCATCGACCACGGTTTTCCTTCCATATCTTCCATCGTCTCATGAAGATACATAAAGCCTCCACACTCTGCCATACATGGCATTCCACCTATGATTGCCTGCCGGATGCTCTTTCTCATACTTTCATTTTCACTCAGCTCTCTCGCCGCGAGTTCTGGATAGCCTCCGTACAGCAAAAGTCCCTCTGCCTTCTCTGGCAATTCTTTGTCATGAATCGGAGAAAATTCTTCCAGCTTTGCCCCCATTTTCTTTAGCAGTTCCAGATTGTCTTCGTACACAAAACAGAAGGCTTCGTCTCTTGCAACTGCGATCACAGGCTGTTCTCTCAGATATGGAATTTCCAGATCAATCTCTTCCAATTCTTCCGCCTCTTCAGCGATTTTCAGCATACGGTCAATCTCCAGTGTTTGCTCCAGTGTCTGTGCAAATTCTGTCAATTTTTCATTGAGACTTTTGATTTCCTGCGGCATCACCAGTCCCAGATGACGACTCTCTAAAAATAAATTTTCCATTTTGGGCACATATCCCAAAACTGCAATGTGGAGTTCTTCCTCTATCCGCTTTTTCATCTCCGGATACAGCATCGGAGACATCTGATTCAAGATCACCCCACAGATTCTGCTGTCCTTTTTGTATTCCAGAAATCCCTTGAGATAGGCAAGGACAGAAAGACTCATCCCTTTGGTGTTCACCACAAAAATGACAGGCGTTCTGGTCACTTTTCCCACATCATAGGCGCTCGCCTTTGTGTCAATCCCTCCAAGCCCATCATAATATCCCATCACGCCCTCGATCACAGAAATATCCGTGCCTTTGGCATTTTGTTCCAGAAGATACCGTGTTGTCTCTTCGTCGGTGAAAAAAGTGTCTAGATTTCTTGATTTTGTCCCAATCACCCTTGAATGAAACATTGGATCGATATAATCCGGTCCGCATTTAAATGAAGAGACCTTCTTTCCACGGCTGCAAAGTGCTTGCAGAATTCCACATGTGATCAAGGTCTTTCCGCTTCCGCTCGCCCCCGCAGCGATCAGAAATCTTGGAACCCTCATTTCTTTTCACCCCCTGAAAAAGAAAAAATGAAAACCGGATTTAACCCCATCATCATATGGTAAGAAGCGACTTTTTTCGATCTCCCAACGGATACCTGCACAATTTCCTCATCACAAAATGGAAGCTCTTTTAGGCACTCCAGCGTCTCCGCTACCGTCTCCACCGCAATCGCATTGACCACAATCCGGATTTCTCTGTTTTTTTCAAGAAGCAATCCCAAAATCTCCCGCATATTTCCAGATGATCCACCGATAAAGGCGTGTGTCGGCACAGGCAGTTCTCTCAATGCCCCCGGTGCCATTCCCTCAATCACTTCCAGGTTGTCTGCCGCAAATTTCCTCTTGTTTTCCAAAATTAAATCCACTGCTTCCTTTTTTTTCTCAATTGCGTAGACCATCCCTTCACTTGCCTGCAAAGCCATCTCGATGGAGACAGACCCTGTTCCTGCACCGATATCGTACACCACAGAATCTTTTTTCAGGCGCAGTTTCGACAGTGAGATACTTCGGATTTCTTCTTTTGTCATCGGCACTTTATCCCGCACAAACTCCTCATCCGAAATGCCATGCGTGACCACCACATCTTCTTTTTTTCTCTCCAGAAGGACAACAGTAAGTGTCTCAAATTCCGCATCAATCAGATCAGCTGCCTTTGCCCTCACGATCCGCTCTGTCGGGTAAGAAAGTGATTCTCCGACCGAAACTTTCGTATCTCCCATCCCATAGTCATTCAGTTTTCGGCAAAGCTCGGAGACACCCTGTTTTGTGCCAATCAGAGCAAACACTTTACCATATTCTCTCAATGCATGAATCACATTTTGCCCTCTTCCGTGGAGACTCATCAGCTTTACATCATCCCAGGCAGTCTGCATTCTAGCGCAGAATGCAACCACAGAAGAAATTCCAGGATACGTGTCGATCTCTTCTTCTCCCAGCAAAGACAACAATTTTTTTGCCCCACTGTAAAACCCAACATCACCCGACAGCAAAATCGCCACATTTTCATATTCCGGGTGATCTTCTATATATTTTGCGATCTCCTCAGCGCGATACTCACAGAAAACGGGCTTTTCCAGATAAGAAAACGTCTGCAGCATGCGCTTGGCTCCAATCAGCACATCCGAAGCTTTTACGGCATCCATCGCTTCGATGGTCATATTTCTTCGGTCCCCCATTCCGATGCCCACAAACGCAACATGATGTCTGACCTTCCTCTGTTCCCTTTCCATAATCCAGGCTTTGACCTGATCCAGAGACATTCCTTCCTCCTCAGACGGTCGCCCGATGATCACTGCCTTTGCGCCTGCTTTTCTTGCTGCACGGATCTTTTCTTCAAATCCGCCTGCCTTCCCGGATTCTTTTGTAACCAGATAAGCAGCATCGATCTGCCGCATCATCGCCACATTCAGTTCCTCGCTGAAAGGTCCTTGCATGCAGATCAGATGGCTTCCCACAAACCCTAGATCTGCACATGCTCTTGCCACCTCTGGTGTTGACAGAACTCTGGCGTAAAGACGCTTTTCATATCCGTCAATTCCTGTAAATTTAGAAAGTTCCTTGCTCCCCGTCGTGATCAGTACGTTTCCGTTCACTGTATTTAAAAACCTGGCTGCCTCCTCTACCGAGTCGACAAAAATCACATCTTCCTCCTGTGCTATCCTGACAGAAGAACGCAGAAGTCTCTGATAAAAAACAGATATCTCCTCGCACGCTTTTTTGATATTTTGCGAAACGATTACAGCGTAAGGATGAGTCGCATCTACCACACAGTCAATCGCCTGCTGTCTCATCAGCTCTTCCATTTCATCGGACGTCAGCCTTCCTGTGTGGACTCTGATATAGCTATTCTCTTCAATCAACTGCTCTCCATACTCTGTCGCCACGCACACATGGCAGGAAATCTTCTGTCTTCCAAGGTATTGTGCCAAGTTTCTCCCCTCTGTGGTACCAGCAAAAATCAGAATATTCATTCCCGATTCCCCTCTATTCTCTCTCGTAATTGTATCCTCTCGGTGTGACCATCTTTCCTTTGATCCGCCTTGTCTGAGAGTTTCCGACAAAGACGGTTGTAAACATATCTACTTCCGTATCACGCAGCTCTCTCAACGACATCACCTTTCCTTCCTCGCCGTCACGCCCAATGTTTGTCACGACACCGCAGACCGTCTCAGGTGATTTATGCTGCATCATCAGATCACACGCTTTTTGCAGATAATCGTGGCGCTTTTTACTGGAAGGATTGTACAGACAGATCACAAAGTCTGCCTCTGCGGCAAGCACCAGACGCTTCTCTATCTTCTCCCACGGTGTCATCAGATCACTTAAACTAATCAGCGCAAAGTCGTGAATCAGAGGTGCTCCAAGCACCGAGGCACCGCCAAGTGCTGCCGTCACACCTGAAATCATCTCCACCTCAATATCAGGATAACGCTCTCCTATCTCCAGCATCAGCCCGGACATCCCATATACACCGGCATCTCCGCTGCAGATCATTGCCACCGTCTTGCCTTTTTTCGCCTCCTCAAATGCGAGAATGCAGCGATCCACTTCCTTCCTCATCGGTGTCGTCAAAAACTCTTTCCCTGCAAAATGCTCTTTTACAAGGTCTACGTATACTGTATATCCCACAATCACATCACACGCTGCAAGTGCATTTGCCGCGCGCATTGTCATCTGTTCATAAGATCCTGGTCCAATTCCCACTACATAAATTTTACTCAAAATTTTACTCTCCAATCTTTCACCGCCACGGCAACTGTCACACCGTCCTCGGCTCTTTTTTTCTGTATTAAGACTCCGTTTCCACTTCCCAGCACTGCGCTGCGCTCACAGACATTCGAAACTCCCGCAATCTGTCTCACAAACTCGGACTCGGTAAAGTCTCCCGGAACCCTTTCTAATTGTTCTTTTGAAAAAACGGTAAATGGAAGATTCCACTGCACACAAAACTGTTTCAGACCTTCTTCCTCTTTTTTCAGATCGATACTGTATACACCCGCGATGCACTCCCGCTCGATTTCAAGCTCAGACAGAGTGTGTTCCACGGCACGCTCAATCTTTTCTTTTTCCGTCTGCTTTCTGCATCCGATTCCCAATGCCGCCACTCTCGGAATCAAATGCAGTGTATGACAAAACGGTTTTGTCCCCGATCTGATCGTCACATGGATGCCATCTTCGGGCTTTTCTCCCTCCGATTCAAGCAAAAAAGCTTTCTCTGAAGAGTAGCGATATAATTCCGGCGGCATCTCTCCTTCGGTCGGAAAGTCAGACAAAAAGCCTACTTTTTTTTCATCCAGAAAATCCGCTGCAATCTTCTTTGCCATCGCCATTTCCTTGATTGCCATCTCATTTTTGACTGCAAACACATCCACTGCAATCTTCTGATTGAGATCTGTCGCTGTTGTCACCACAGGGATGCTTTGTAAAAATTCTGCCAGCTCTTCCGCATATTCATTTGCGCCCCCAATGTGACCGGACAAGAGTGAAATGACAAATTTCGCCTTCTCATCGACCACAAGGACCGCAGGGTCCGTCTTTTTGTCCCTCACAAATGGCGCAATACTGCGCACTGCGATTCCGACAGCTCCCACAAAGATCACCAGATCAGATAACGAGAATTGTCTCTCTGTCCACCCTCTCAGGCTCTCTTCCAGAGGGGAAAGGTCACTCTGAGCAGCGTATCTTTTGATTGCGCAAGCTTCCACCTCAACTCCTCTCTTCTCCAAAAAACAAGCTATCTTTTTGCAGACTTTACTTCCATTTTTTGAAAAAGCAATACATGCGGTTCTCATCTATTCTGTCGCCTCTCGAAACTCCGTTGTGAACGCCGGATGATACAAATCTGACCGACGATAATTTGTATGGCTGACCACATCGCCTATAATCATCAGTGCTGTCTTTGTGATGTTGTTTTCTTTCGCGCACTGCGCCAGTGTTCCGACCGTACACACAAACGATTTTTCATCCTCCCAAGTCGCCTTATATACGATGGCTGCCGGGGTATCTGCCTCATATCCTCCGGCAATCAGGCGCTCACTCAATTTCTCCAACATTCCCGTACTTAAAAAGACTACCATCGTTGCATGGTGTGAAGCCAGCTTTGCGATCTCTTCCTTCTCCGGCACCGGTGTCCTGCCCGCCATTCTCGTGATGATGACCGTCTGGGACACATCCGGAAGTGTGTATTCCAGATTCAGTGCAGACGCTGCGCCGCAAAAAGAACTGACTCCCGGGCAATAATCGTATGAAATTCCTTTTTTGTCGAGGAGATCCATCTGCTCCCGAATCGCGCCATACAGACATGGATCCCCTGTGTGGAGACGCACTGTCGTCAATTTTTCTTTCTCAGCCTTCTCCATCACTTCCATGACTTCCTCCAGTGTCATATAAGCACTGTTGTACACTGTGCATTCTTCTTTTTTGTACTCGAGAAGCTGCGGATTGACAAGAGATCCTGCATAGATAATCACATCCGCCTCCTCAAGAAATTTTTTGCCTCTTAATGTGATCAAGTCTGCCGCACCTGATCCAGCTCCCACAAAATGTACCATCTTATTTTCCTTCCTTCGCAATCACAAGTGAATAGTATCCAACTTCATCCGGAAATTCATCGGGGCTCGCAAAAATCCGCTCTCCCGGCATCCCGCAATTTTCAATCATCAGCGCATCCGCTTTTTTTTCTTTCAAAAGTTCTCTTAACTTTCCGCTGCGCTTTCCTACTTTCATAAACACCTTTGTCCCGCTAAGCTCCATCCCTTCCTGGAATTGGTAAACGGCAGGAATGACATGAAGCTCCTCAGACTTCTCGACAAGACTGATTCCCATTTTTGCGGCAACCGCACAGAAGGAAGGAATTCCACTGACAATCTCTGCCTCCAAACCTCTCTCCAGAATTTTTTTGTGAATATAAATATAGGTTGAATAGACAGTCGGATCTCCAAGTGTCAAAAAGACACATATCTTTCCCTGTTCCAGATACTGTGCCACCTGTCTTGCGCCTTCTTCATGCGTTTTTTCAAGCATACTCAAGTCTTTGGTCATCGGCATTGCAATTCCAACGATCTGTTTCTGTGCCAGTTCAGGCACTGCCTGCACCGTGATCTGATATGCCACTGTATCTTCCGGATTACTTCCCGGCACCAGCACAATATCGCTTTCCTTGATCAGTCGCACTGCTTTGAGTGTCAACAGTTCTGGATCTCCCGGTCCAATCCCTAAACCATACAATTTTCCTGCCATAGTCTCCTCCTATTGTCCTCCTGTAATCTTTTCTTCCTTACTTATTGTTTCTTATCTTTTTCGCCATTGCCTTGTCCACTTGCTGCCTTTTCTTCCTGCAATTTTCTCAAAAGCTGGTCAGCACCTTCTGTCTTTCCCAGAACCCCGTACTCATTTGAAAAAATGATTGCCTCGACCTCCATCGCATCATACGCTCTGTTCCTCAGATAACTGCGGATTCGCTTTGTGATCTGTTCCATGGTCTGTTCTCTGATGTGGTCTTGCTCCAAAATTTCCAGTGCTTCATCTGTGGTGATTGTATCCAAAATCTTTTGTGCTGTTGCCAGGGTTGCGCCTGCCCGAATCGCATTTGCCGCCATAATCTCAGCACGCGCATCGGCACAGCGCGAATGTGTATTCATAATTCCCGCAGCCACCTTGACAAATTTTCCAATATGCGAGACAAACAAAATTCCTTTCATACCCATGGAGACTGCCATATCCACCGTCTCTCCGACATAATTGCTGCATTTCATGGCGTAATCCAGATCCAGCTTCAATTGATCCCTGCAAAAGTCAGATCCATAATTTCCAGGTGAAATCAAGAGATATTGGGCACCGTTTGCTTTCTTCATCTCCATCTCCAGACGAATACTCGCGATCAGAGCCTCCTCACTCATCGGAACTACAATCCCACTTGTCCCCAGCACAGAGATTCCACCCACAATGCCGAGCTTAGGATTAAATGTCTTTTTGGCAATCTCTTCTCCCTTCGGGATCGAAATCACCACAGAAATTCCTCCTGTATATCCCGCTTCCTCACACGCTTCCCGCACCTCGTCTCTGATCATCTCGCGCGGCACACGATTGATCGCTGCGGAACCGATAGGCTGTTCCATGCCTTTCTTTGTCACTCTCCCGACACCGATCCCTCCATCTATCACAATCTCAGGCTGTGCCATCTTTTTTACTGTTGAAAAAATCAAGATGCCATGCGTCGCATCCGGGTCGTCCCCTCCGTCTTTTCTGACTGCACAGGAAACCTCATCCGCTCCCATGGAGATCTCTTCAATCTCCAGAAAAAGCCGTATTCCTTTTGGTGTCATCAATTCCACGTTTTCTACTCTTTGCCCCGACAAAAGCATCTGCACTGCCGCCTTGGATGCCGCTGCCGCACAGGAACCTGTCGTATAGCCATAGCGAAGCTTTTTATTATTTTTTAAAATATAAAAATCCTCTAATCCTGTTTTTCTGCCTGCCATTTTCGTTTCCTCTTTGTACGAAAAAAGCGTCATCGCCGCAGGGGAGACAACGCTTTTCATAGTGACTGCTTCTTCTCTTTTTGTCTTTGCAATACTCTCCGGTTGCCGCAGAGAAGTACCGCACGAAAGCCTGCGCTTTCCAAAAATTGAGCAGGTATCTGACTTTCACAGTAACGGACTTGTGCAGGATTTCCACCTGTCTTCCCTGTTTACGTTCACCCAATCTTCGGACAATCTATCTAGATTATAGTAGCTTCGCTTTTCTCTGTCAACCTTTCATCCATTTTTGTCACGGCAAACGCACGTTTTTTACTTTAAACTATCCCCTTGTGCACCTCCCGGATTTTTTATGGATTTGTGTATATAGTCTGTTTAAAATTGTACAGCAAACAAACCTTGTTTCCTGATTTCTCAGAAAATAAGATGTTTTT
>JALEVQ010000064.1 GCA_022788205.1 Robinsoniella sp.
AATGAAGGATTGAGAATATTAGAAGTAGCATAGAAACTATGGATAAGAACCGTAGGAACTACGGGGATAGCTTGGTAAATATCTTTTCAGTAGAAAGGAGTTCCCAAGAATCTCGTGGCTTTAGCCATGAGAGGTTCAAGAATGAATGTATGATTAGAGATGAAAAACCGAGAATTATGACTGGGGCAGATATCCAGAAAATGGTCAACCATGCACAGATCGATCTGACACAGCGCAGAAATTATGGAAAAGCGATCACAGCCAGGGAGTGGAAGGAGGCATTGTGGAAAGCAGCAGGAAAGTGCAGTGTGTACGGGGATGGCAATGAAAATTTAGACAGTGTCGCGATCAGCTATTGTCGTATGCTGCGAAAAGGAATGGTGCCGACGGCGGATGAAGTTCTGTTCCAAAGTATAGATTATCAGGCAGGAAATTTGAAGAAAAGCGGCGAGAAGGGACAAGGGCAGATTTTAGGGGAGTCGGATAAGGCAAAAGATTTGGGCGCTTATGATGCTGGAGTTTATCAGATTCTGTTGGAGAAGATCAATGAAATTGCGCCGGAGTTGGAAAAATATGAGAAGATGAGGCTGCTGAGAGGGTGAGAGAAAACGTTCGGCAGATGAAATAGAAAGCGAGAGAATGGTGAAAGAGCAGGTATCTTTTTCGGTATTGCTCCGCAAAAATGAGGAAATGTTTTTGCAGAGAGATACAGAAAAGGATACCTGTTTTTGTGAAAAATTTTTTGAACAGAATTTTTTATGGTAAATGGATGTTCAGGCATTGGTCGACCACAGACGAAGAACTTGTTCGGCGGCAGCCGCGAGATTTTCCTTTGCGTTTTTGGGTTCCATAGCTTCTTCCAGAGTCATGATGCTGCGCAGGATGGGGAAAAAGGCGTCAATTCCGGCATCATTGCAGGAGACGGCTTCGGGTGTGACACTCCCGGCAAAAGCGATCACAGGCTTGTGAAATTTCTTCGCGAGCCTTGCCACTCCGATCGGAGCTTTTCCCATAGCAGTCTGGCTGTCCAGGCACCCTTCGCCGGTGATGACAAGATCTGCTCTCTCAAGGTAGGAGGAAAGATGTGTCTCCTCCAGGATCAGGTCAATTCCAGACTGTAATACGGAGTCGGTGAAAGTCAGAAAAGCAAAGCCGAGACCACCGGCTGCACCGGTTCCCGGAAAGAAAGGGTCGGCATTTGGAAAGCATGTTTTTGCGAGAGTTGCATAAGAAAAAAGCCATTCGTCCATCTGTGAAATCATTGATGGGGTGGCACCTTTTTGGGGACCGTAGACGGCACTGCATCCGTAGTCGCCGCAAAGCACATTCGTGACATCGCAGGCAATTCGAAACTGGCACATTGATAATTCAGGGATGACATGGGAGGTGTCAATGCGGGAAAGTTTTGACAGACCGTATGCGCCAAAGGGAATCTGGTTTCCTTCCCCGTCCAGAAAACCAAAACCGAGTGCCTGGAGCATGCCGACCCCGCCATCATTGGTGGCACTTCCGCCGATTCCGATGAGAAAGCGTCTGCAGCCTTTTGATATGGCATCTTTGATGAGCTCCCCGACGCCGTAGGTGGTAGTGTAGAGTGGATTGCGCTTCTCTTTTGGCACCAGTGTGATACCGGCGGCAGCAGACATTTCGAGAATGGCAGTTTTGGTATCTTCCATGATTCCATACGAAGCATCCACCGGCATGCCGAGTGGTCCGGTGACGGTGAGCATCTGCAATGTTCCCCCCATCCCGCACACGAGAGCATCGACAGTGCCTTCACCGCCGTCTGCCAGAGGACGCACTGTGACGTCTGCGGCTGGGTTGGCACGGCGGAGACCCTCTGAGATCGCGTAGCCTGCCTCCATGGAGGAGAGGCTGCCTTTAAAAGAATCGATAGCGATTAAGATGTTCATTTTTTTCTCCTTTCAGATGATGGTGCAAATTTTGTCATCGCCACTTTATCGTACCATTTTTTTGATGGAAGGTCACGTATTTTTGGTGTCGATACGTTGCCAATGTTTTCGTGACGCGAACAAAAGAAAAAAAGAAAGAAAAACAAAAGAAAAAGGTTGACATTTTTAGGAGGAGTATGGTATATATAAAAGCAATCAAAGATAGTCTAAACTAACTCAAGAAAAAAGACGTTGAGTTTTTTTATGAATGCTCAGTTAGTCGAGACTAATAAAAATTACCAGAAACAGCATATCAGAAGGGCAATGTTGTCATCTGAGAAGGAAAGAGGAGGTTTACAATGAAGAAGAGACCATTTAAAATTTTTTGGATCATTGCCGTTTTTTATGTCTTGCACTGGGGACGATTGGTGTGGTGATGCCGATTTTACCTACGGTTCCCTTTTATATGGCAACGGTATTTTGTTTTGCGAAGAGCTCGAAGAGACTCCATGATTGGTTTTTAGGAACGAAGTTATATAAAAAGCATCTGGAGAGTTTTGTTGAGAGAAAAGCGATGACCATGAAGACAAAATGGTCGATCGTGGGCAGTGTGACTGTGGTCATGGCACTTGGGTTTTTCATGATGAAAGAAGTGCCGGTGGGCAGAATCTGCCTGGGGATTGTCTGGATATGCCATATTTTATATTTTTTTATGAGAGTGAAAACGTTAAAGCCACAGGAAATTTAACACATAGGAGCTGCTTTTCAATGGAGATAGTATTTTCGTCGAAGGATTGACATAATCGATGATCTGTATTATAACATAAACACAAAAAGGTGCGGGAAAATCAAGATTATCAGGCAATAAAGGGAAAGGTGTGATTGAGAAGATGTAGGTCTATTTTGACAAAGAGTTCAGAAATGCAAAAAAAGAAAAGAAGATTCTACAAAGAATGGATGTCTGGCAGGATTTTGAGTGGGAAGATGTGAGCGGATTTGTGCCGGCAGTTTATCTGGGCGTCGGGGAGATGGCGCTAGATCTGTGCATACGAATTCCCATAGAAAAGATGGAAGGATTTCTGGAAAAGTGGAATCAGGAGAGAAGACAAAGCACTTTGACGAAGGAAGAAATAGTGAGGGATGGCATCCGCTGGAAGTTGAGCGAGAATGTATCGGAGAAATGGCAAAGGATTGGATGGAGGAATATCAATGTGATCGGAAGGATGGATGGCTGTTTGAACGCAGATTTTATCGCTTCGAGGAGAAGAAAAAGAGAGTACCTCACAGTATTCGCTGCTGCTTTCGCGCAAATCCAGTTCCCTTTCATGGGGCTCATTTTTTCACAGAAGAGAATTGTGAAGGGCATGAGATTGCGGTCACAGATCCGACGACAGAGGAGCTGTATCAGCTGACGATTTATGGATGTAGAGCGGAGAAGATAGAAGAATTTCCGCAGGAGAGACAAATGCAATGGCCGCAGTGGTGCCAGGTGCTTTCTTATAGTGTACAGCCTGAAATTTCTCAGAGTGAGTTTCAGATAGTGGACTGCGCAGAAAGCGATTCTCCGAGAAAGATTGGGTTAAAGACAATATTCTGCGCTGCATTTTGAAAAAATATCAAGAGTCGAATGGAGAACGGTTTTTTTCAAAAAAATAAGAGAAGATTTTCAGATGGAGATCAAACTGGGAGAATAACATAGCAGAAAAACAGGGTCATGAGGGCAACAGAATAGAAGGATGAATGTAAGGCGGTGATGCTCAAAGATAAGCGTATTCTTTGGGTATCGCCGCCTGTCTTCTTTATTCTTTTTTTAGGAGACCTGAGACGAGAATGAAATATTCTGGAAGTTTTCCTTCCGTCATCCACAGAAGCTCCTGATGTAAATATCGGGTGATGGTCAGCCCTACATTTCCACCGAGCGATTCGATGGAATAGCGCATCTGATCTGAGTGAAGGCAAGGCTTGCCTTCGGATCTTGTACAGTGACCACGGCTGCATCTCTGACAATATCCTGCACAGAGGCTGACGCTGCCTTTGTATTGCCTTTCCATGGCGAAGAGTGCGGTACTCATATCTTGTTTCTCAAATTTCAGGATCGTGTCGGTAAGTTCCTGTAAATTTTCTGGTGTGTATGTCTTTGATGTCATCTCTTCGGAAAAAATGATCTTTCTTCCGAAAAGAAAGAGACGGCGATATTGTCTCCAGTAGTCTTCAGGATTAAAATCGTATGGAGGGCAGGACCATACCATCTGATAGTTTGGACATGCTTTACAGCATTCCAGAAATTCAGCGACGTTGACACAGTCTCTGAGATATTCTTCTACTGATACCTCCGCGGTAAAATCTTGAACCTGATAGCCGGTTCTGACAGGTGATGATCTCTCAAGAGATTCCATAATTCACATCCTTTCTTGAAAAGTCAGAAGTTTATTTCTATGATATCACACATCAGACGAATTGAGAAGTCTACCGCAGCGTACGCTGACGTCGCAGATGATATCAGTGCAGAACCGTAGCGTTTTTGCCGATCCCGGCATCAAAAAAAATCGGAAGAAAAAATACTTTTCTATAGATTACAGTTCTGATAAAATGTAGAAGGCAAGATTGAGCAACATGTGCCGCAGATTTACTTTGGACAGGAAAGAGCGGCAAGAAAGGCAGAAGAACATGGAGATTTTGGACGTTGTTGATGAGAAAGGAATCCCGACAGGGGAGAGGGTGGAAAGAAAAAAAGCACATGAACTGGGAATTCCACACCGCACAGCGCATGTGTGGATTGTGCGCAAAAAAGATGGCAGGCTGCAGATTTTGCTGCAAAAGCGAAGTGAGGAGAAAGATTCTTATCCGGGTTGCTACGATATTTCCAGCGCAGGGCATATCCCGGCAGGGGTGGATTTTATTCCCTCTGCTCTCAGGGAATTGAAAGAAGAATTAGGGTGCGATGCGACAGCGGAACAGCTTGTCTATTGCGGGCAGAGGCGATTTCAGTTTGAACAGATTTTTCACGGAAAGCCATTTTATGATAACCAGGTGAGCAATGTCTATGTGTTATGGCTGGACTGGGAGGCGGAAGCTTTTACACTGCAGAAGGAGGAAGTTTCAGAGGTGGTCTGGTTCGATTTTGAGGACTGTGTGAGAAAAGTGGAGAACAAAGAGATTCCGAACTGTATTTTTATGGAGGAGCTGAGGATGATAAAGCGCTGTGTCATAGAATGAGAAAGGGGAAACATGCAACAAAATACGGTGAAGATACGAGTGATGAAGATCGAGGATTATCCGGATATCTATAAACTTTGGATTAGTACACCCGGAATGGGTCTCAACAATCTGGACGACTCACGGGAAGGAATTGAAAAATTTCTGAGGAGAAATCCAGATACATGTTTTGTGGCGGAGAAAGAACAGAACGTCATTGGCACGATCATCTGTGGGCATGACGGGAGAAGAGGATATGTCTATCACACAGCGGTGGCAGAGGAGTAGCGCGGGAATGGCATCGGAAAGGCACTGGTGATGGCAGCTCTGGATGCACTGGAGAAAGAAGAGATTCATAAGGCAGCGCTGGTAGTGTTTACGCGCAATGAGGCAGGAAACGAATTTTGGGAAAAATGCGGCTTTACGACAAGGGAGGATCTGGTTTACCGAAACCGGACAATCCAGGAGATGGTTCGCATAGATACATAATACAAAAAGGAAAGGTGAGAATATGACAAAGCAAGAACTGGCACTAGAGACGATTGAGAGACTAAAAAAGGAATATCCGGATGTCGGATGTACGCTGGAGTATGACGAGGCGTGGAAACTGCTGGTGAGTGTTCGGCTGGCAGCGCAGTGTACAGATGCCAGAGTGAATATTGTGGTGGAAGATTTGTATGCAAAATACCCGGACGTCAATGCACTGGCAGAGGCAGAGCCAGAAGAGATTGAGGCGATCGTCAGACCGTGTGGACTTGGCAAGAGCAAGGCGAGAGATATCAGTGCCTGTATGAAAATTCTGCGGGATCAGTATGGTGGACATGTGCCGGGTGATTTCGATGCACTTCTGAAGCTGCCGGGTGTCGGGAGAAAGAGTGCAAACCTGATCATGGGCGATGTGTTTGGGAAGCCGGCGATTGTGACAGATACACATTGTATCCGCCTTGTAAATCGTATCGGGCTGGTGGATCAGATGAAAGAGCCGAAGAAAGTAGAGATGGCTCTGTGGAAAATCATTCCTCCGGAAGAGGGAAATGATTTCTGCCACCGCCTTGTCTTTCATGGAAGGGAAGTCTGTACGGCGAGAACAAAACCATACTGTGACAGATGCTGCCTGAAAGAAATCTGTCAGAAAAATGGAATCTGAGCCGGAAAGGGAAGGAGAACGAAGAGTTTGGAAGAAAAGAAGAAATTATCGGATGATTTTACGAGAGGGAGTATTGCAGGAAAGCTGATTAAATTTATGATTCCTATTTTGGGAGCCTTGATTTTGCAGGCAATGTATGGTGCGGTGGATCTTTTGATTGTGGGAAAATTTGGAACCAATGAGGGAATTTCCGCTGTGGCAACGGGAAGCAATATTGTCAATCTCGTAACGTTTATTATCACAGGGCTGACTATGGGAGTGACGGTGCTGATCAGCCGTTATCTAGGCGAGGAGAATTCGAAAAAAATCGGGAAAGTGATCGGAGGAGCGATCTGTTTTTTTACGGTGTTTGCCGTGGTGATGATGGTGATTCTCCTTACCTTTGCACCTGTTTTTTCGAGTCTTTTGAATGCGCCCGAGGAGGCGTATGATTTGACCGTAACGTATGTCAGAATCTGCGGAGGTGGAATTATCTTTGTCGTCGCCTACAATGTGATCAGCGGTATCTTTCGAGGACTGGGAAATTCCAGATTACCACTGATCTTTGTGGCGATCGCATGTGTCGTAAACATTTTAGGAGATTTGGTTTTTGTCGCTGTCTTTCACATGAATGTCGCCGGAGCTGCACTTGCAACCATTCTGGCTCAGGCGGTCAGTGTGGTATTGTCATGGATCATTATCAGAAGACAGAATCTGCCATTCTCGGTTTCCAGAAGTGATATCCGCTTTCAGCGTGAGATCTTGCTGTTTTTGAGAATGGGAGTGCCGATCGCACTTCAGGATATGCTGACAAATATTTCTTTCTTGATTTTATGTGCTATCATCAATAATATGGGGCTGGAAGCATCATCGGGATATGGAATTGCGCAGAAAGTAGTCTCTTTTATTATGCTGGTTCCGTCTTCGCTGATGCAGTCCATGTCAGCATTTGTGGGGCAGAATGTGGGGGCAGGAAAGGAGCACAGAGCAAGAAAAGCAATGTATACCGGTATGGGACTCGGAGTGGCAATCGGCGCAGTGATCTTTTATATGGCGTTTTTCTTCGGAGAGATTCCGTCAAGATTGTTTACCTCAAATCCAGAATTTGTGGCAAGATCAGCAGAGTATCTGAGAGGATTCAGCCCGGAGGCAATCTTGACTTGTATCGTGTTCAGCTACATTGGATTTTTCAACGGGCATGGAAATACACTGCCTGTGATGCTTCAGGGAATCACAGCTTCTTTTTTTGTGAGAGTTCCACTTTCCTATCTTTTCAGCCTGAAGGAAGGAGCAACGCTCGTTGATATTGGTCTTGCAGTACCATTGGCTTCGGTATATGGGATTATTTTCTTTACGATTTGTTATGGGTTCCATATCAAAAAAGGGAAGAAAGCACAGATAGCAGAGATAGAAGATGAATAATGGTATTGACTTAAACCTAACTTGAAGTGATATGGTGAAAATGGAAGCGGAGTATGCACAGCGAAAAGCAAGTAAGTACGAAGCCATAAGACATGAAAAATGGAACAGGAGAGATAGGTATGAAGTACAGAGAATTGGGAAATACAGGACTGAAAGTCAGCGAGATTGGAATGGGCTGTGAAGGATTTGTTGCAGATGAAGGGGCACATGTCTTAGAGTTGATGGATGCGGCAGAAGAAACGGGAATCAACTGTGTGGATCTTTATATGCCAAATCCGAGATCGAGAAGTCTTCTTGGAGAGGCATTGAAAGGCAGAAGAGAGAAGTTTATTCTGCAGGCACATCTGTGTACGATCTGGAAGGATGGACAGTATAAGAGAACGAGAAAAATCGAGGAAGTCAAGCGAGGGTTTGAGGATTTATTAGAGAGACTTCAGACCGATTTTGTGGAAATCGGGATGGTGCATTATGTCGATTCCATGGATGACTGGGAGGAAGTAAAAGATGGCGATGTGATGCGGTATGCACAGGAGATGAAAGCGCAGGGAAAAATCGGACATATCGGTCTGAGCAGCCATAATCCAGTGGTAGCGCTGGAAGCTGTCAGAAGTGGACTGATTGAAGTGTTGATGTTCAGCATCAATCCATGTTATGATCTACAGCCGGCGAGTGAAGATTGTGATGCGCTGTGGAATGAGAAAAGTTATGAGAAATCATTGATGAATATGGATCCGGATCGTGTGAAGCTGTATGAGGAATGCAGCCGTCTGGGAGTTGGAATCACAGTGATGAAAGCGTTTGGAGGCGGAGATCTGCTGAGTGAGACGCTCTCCCCGGCAGGAAAAGCGCTGACTCCGAGTCAGTGTATCCACTATGCCCTGACGCGCCCGGGAGTGGCATGTGTTCTGGCAGGGGTACACAGCGTAGAAGAAATAAAAAAGAGCGCTGGATACGAGGAGGCATCCGATGAAGAAAAGGATTATGCATCAGCATTTGCATCATTTCCAAAGATCAGCTGGAAAGGTCACTGTATGTACTGTGGTCACTGCGCACCGTGTCCAAAGGGAATCGATGTGGCGACGGTCACAAAATTTTTGAATCTGGCAAAAGCGCAGGGAGGTGTGCCTGAGACGGTAAGGGAACACTATGCGGTTTTGTCTCACAAAGCATCGGAATGTGTGGCATGTGGTGCCTGCGAAAAGCGGTGTCCGTTTGAAGTCTCTGTCATCGAAAATATGAGACAGGCAAAAGAAATATTCGCAGAATAAGAGAAGATGGAGGGATTACAAATGGGGAATATGCTGTACCTGGAATGTGCATCGGGCATCAGCGGAGATATGACAGTTGCGGCGTTGCTGGATCTGGGGGCAGATCAGGCGGCACTGGAAAACGTACTTGAGAGTCTGCCGATTCAGGGATTTCAGATCAAAATTTCCAGAGTGAAAAAATCGGGGCTGGATGTCTGTGATTTTGATGTCATTCTGGAAGAAAAATATGAAAATCATGTTCATGATATGGATTATCTCCACGGACATCAAAAACACGATCACGACAAAGGAAAAGAACATTGTCTTGAGGATCACAGGCACCATGAGCACCGCGGGATGAATGAAATCTTGGAAATTTTGGACGGGGCTCAGATGACA
>JALEVQ010000099.1 GCA_022788205.1 Robinsoniella sp.
GGTTTGCTTTCAATGTGCCTTCTCTGTCCCATCGCTGAAGTGTTTTCACTGAAACACCTAACAATTCGGCAAAGTCTTTTGGTTTGTAATTTTTGATATTTGATGTATTCATAATTATATACTCCTTTGAGTATATTTAAATATATTTAATCATATTTGTCAATATTTTTTAATTACTTAATAATTCTCCTGTGTTTTCTTCTGTCTCTCTTCTTTGCCTGTTCCTATACTATCTGCTTTTTCCAAAAAATGCAAGTCTTATTGATTTTTGATCTGTTTTCCTGTCACATCCATGTGGTAATCTTCATAATAAATCAGCTGTGAAATGGGTACTATCTCAAATCCTTTTTCTCTTATATTCAAAATCACCTGTTCCAGGGCATCTGCCGTATATTTAGCGCCGTTGTGCATCAGGATAATCGCTCCATTTTTCAGCTCCTTGTTGTCACAGACCGTCTGAATAATACTCTGTACCCCGTAGTCCTTCCAGTCCAGAGAATCGACTGACCACTGGATCGGGTAATAACCACAGTTCATCACCGTCTCGATCACTTCGTTATCATAGTCTCCATACGGAGCGCATATCTTGTGATAACTAGATCTCTTGACAGGAGTTTATTTATGCAAGATTCTTCCTCCACCGTACAGGGATACCGTATCATCCGCATCTACCGCCATGATTTCACAGCCGAAGAACTGATCCGGCGCATTCTGCTCTCCCATCGCGATGCTGATCTTTCTCCACAAAAGAATTCTAAAAAAGGAGGCAGCGTATGACTTTTCTACCTTCTGCCGCTTCTGAGGCTCCTATGCGTGTCGCCTTTTATCTGCGTCTCTCAAAGGAAGACTCTGCTTCCTGCGAATCCAATTCTATCTCCAACCAGAGGCTGATTCTTCGGCGCTTTCTGGAATCGCACCCGGAGCTTTCTTTTTTCCGCGAATACGTCGATGACGGGCAGAGCGGCACCAATTTCAACCGCCCAGGTTTTTCCCAGATGATGGATGACCTCGATCACCGGCTGTTTGACTGCATCCTTTGCAAAGACTGTGCCAGATTTGGGCGCGATTACGTCGGGTGCGGCTTCTATATCCGCTCCTTTGACGAGGCAGGCATTCGCTTTATCGCGGTCAATGACCAGTATGACTCTTTCGATCCCCACCGCGATGACACCATTTTCGCTATCAAAAATGTCATCAACGCAGAATATTCCAGAGCGAAAAGCAAAGAACTTAAAAAGCTTTTTAAGGAAAAACAATACTGTGGACAGTATATGGGCGCCTTTGCCGTCTATGGGTATCAGAAAGACCCTTCCGACAAGCATCACTTTCTCATAGATCCCTGCGCCGCCGCCGTCGTCCGCCGCATCTTCTCGCTATTTTGCATCGGCGTGAAAAAACAGTCTATCGCACGCCTGCTCACCGAGGAAGGGATCCCGTCCCCGGAGGAATACAAGCGTGCCGTCGGCTCTCATTTTGACAGCGGTCACCGGGTCAAAAAGACCGGCTGGAGTTATGCCTCCGTCCACACTGTGTTGAACAACCCTGTCTATCTTGGTCACACCGTCCAAAATAAGACATACCGCAAATCCATGTGCGGAAAAGCCTCCCGGCATTCACCTGAGGACTGGATCATCGTCGAGCACACACATGATCCCATCATCTCCCCTGATATCTGGGAGAAGACTCAGAGGCTGCTGCACCTCCGAAGCGGAAACAGACCAGATCCTTCCTCCGTCTCCCTGCTGTCTGGCTTTCTTAAGTGTGCCGAATGCGGCGCGAGTCTCTCCTCTGCGCGCTGGGGAAAGCAGCCTGTTTTTCTGTGCGGCACATACAAACGCCTCGGAAAGTCCCACTGCTCCCCTCACCTTGTCCCAAAACAGCTTTTATATGATCTGATTCTTGAGGATGTCAACTCGTTTCTTGTCTCGTGCCCGGATCTTCCAGAGATCCTCTCCTCCCTCTGCGCTGACCAGACTTCAGAAGAAAAAGACGTTGGATCTTCCCTCAAAAATATAGAGCTTCAGTCTGCCAAAATTTCTGGCTACAAGCAAAAAGCATTCGAGCTGTACAGCGATCATAGACTATCTCTCGATGATTTTTGTGCTCTCCAGCAGCAATATGCCCTGGAAGAGCAAAAGCTTGCCCATTTTCGGGAGGCACTTGCCCACACCGCCTGCGAAAATGACACACTCTCTGCCTGGACAAAAGCATTTGTGCAATCGCGCAGACTTCCTTCTCTCGACCGCGCCATCCTTGCAGATATCATCGCACAAATCCAGATTTCTGAGTCAAAAGAAATTACCATTGTTTATCGTTTTTAAAAACAGTCTGCTGATTTTTCTCCCCCGCTTTGCACGCAGTGCACTTCGGGGGAGAATGCATCCCTTATGGCAATTCCTCCATCTCTTCCTCAAGCAAGATGCGCGCTATACTCTGCGCCATCTCTCTCAGCGTCATCTTTCTCTGGAAAGTTCTTGTGATCTCATACTCTTTCTGACACAAAAACAGCTTCTCTTTCTCACAAAACAGAGAAGCCGCCTCTTCAATTTTCTCGTCCTTGCCTGCTGCCATCATCTGACATCCTGCCTTTTTCTGCAATCTTTCTACTATATATATGTAACCATCCTGCAAAACATCACCTTACACCACAGTCTGTACTGCATCGATCTTCCTTCCATTTTTCAGCTTCTCTCTTGAGCGCACGCTTTTGTGTTTCCCGCTCTGATCCCTCCATACGGAGGCCGAAACAGTTTCATCTCTATGCCGGTCAATGCTTTCACCTTCTCGTGTACTTCCATGATTTCCCTGCGCATTTCCTCTATGCTCAGCTCACTCATATTTTTGTGATTTTCGCTGTGATTTCCGAGGTCGTGACCTGCCTGCGCAATCTTTCTGACATCGTCGGGATATTTGCTGACCCAGCCTCCTGTCATAAAGAACGTTGCCTTCACATCGTATTTTGCCAGAATATCCAGAATTCTCTGGGTGTCTTCGTCGCCCCATGCCGGAGATCATCTGCGGTTTCTTCCTTGCCTTTTCCATCGAAAACAAGTATAATGGACAGCGGAGAAAATAACACGTTGTACTGTCGGGTACAGATTTGTAATACAAACAAAATGGAGGCTTCAAAATCCTATGACACCACCTTTGTCCGAACTGAAACAAATTGATTACCATCTTGTCGCGGACACCGCAATGCTTGCCGGGGAAATCATGCTCATCGCCGGTGCCGAGACACATCGAGTGGAAGACACGATCAATCGCATTTTAAAGACTACCCATTTTGCCCGCTGTGACGCATTCGTCGTCACCACCGGCATTATGCTCACCATAGAGGATTGGAGAATCGGCACTATCAGCCTGAACCGGCGTGTCGGAGAAAAACAGACCAATCTCGGCAACATTGAAAAAGTCAACGCAATCTCCAGGAAATACTGTAATGGGGAGCTGACGCTAAAAGAAACCTTTCACCAGCTCAAGCATATGCAGTCTGTCTCTTATCCAGACTGGCTGACATATCTCTCCATGATTATGTGTGCTTCCTGTTTTGCCCTCATTTTAGGGGGCGGTTTCCTTGAATTTTTGATTGCCGGTCTTAACGGCATCTTTATCATCGCAGGTCGGATTGTCAACCGCAAATTAGAATTAAACAGTTTTGTGATGAATATGTTTGCAAGCTATCTCATCGCTTTCGCGAGCGCACTGATCCAGCTCTTGTTTCTCCCGGACTTGCTCCTCGAGCCTCTGATCGCAGGTTCCGTCATGGTACTCCTCCCGGGCATGGCAATGACAACCGGAATCCGTGATACTCTGGAAGGAGATTTTATGTCGGGCGGTGCACGGATGATCGAAGCTTTTGTGATCGCAGCATCCGTCGGTGTTGGAATCGGTGTCGGCATTGCCAGCTGCCATCTGTTCTTCTCTCTGTTCTAATTTCTCTTCGCACTGCCGCTTGTGCGGCTGTGGATTTTACACGAAACAAGAGTGTACCAAACAGGTGATGTATTTTAATCTCAAGGAGGAAATATTTGTTATGATTCTTGTCCATGCGGTCGGCTCTTACTGTGCCGTCCTCGCTCTGTGCATTATTTTTTGTGTCCCGAAAAGATATTTAAATCTTTCCAGTATCGTAGGTGCCATCGGATGGGTGATTTACACTTGGGCAGGCAAATATACGGGGAATGAAATGCTCTCTATCTTTCTTGCCGCGCTTGTCGTCTCGGTGACCTCACATATTTTCGCGCGCTGGAAAAAGGCACCTGTCACCTTATTTTTGATCCCGGGTGTTCTTCCACTTGTTCCGGGAATCGGCATGTACCGCATTGTGTACTACATGATCTCGGAGAAAGAAAGCCATCTTTCCTCCTACTATTTTGTGTACACACTCCAGATGGCAGGTATGATCGCAATCGCCATCTTTATCACAGATACGTTTTTCAAAGCATTCTCACACCAGATTCGGAAAAAGAAAAAGGCGGAGAATACCATTTTATCAGTAAAAGAGACGGAGAAAAGATGCCGCTGAGTTTTGACGCCGCATCTTTTCTCCGCCTCACGCGGCGTCAAAACTCAGCGCCACCTTAGGCTGTTCCGTGTCTACACAGTAAATAGGAAGCTTTCGATCTTTCACCTGGGCACTGGCAGGCATACTGTCACTGCCCGCACCATCCCCCAGATAATAAATTCCAGCCACAAACAAGAGAAGGCATAAACTCAAAACACCCACGCCCCGGAATTTATGGAGCATCAAATCGATCCTCTTACCCTTTTCCATAATAACCTCACCACTGAACTCCTTTCTGCCAAACGGATATGACACCTGGAGGCGTCACCACCAATCATAAAAGCCCACCGGATTCGCATATCGCCCCTCTCTTTTCATTCGCATGGCTTTTATAATAAAATCTATGATCCTTCCCTTCGAAAGAGAACCACCCTTTTCATACCCCCAAAACTATGATATAATGTACGCGTAAATAATGAGCCATGCGGAAGAGTGCAGAGACAAATTGACTGCTTGCAGGCATATTCGTCTCTGCACTCTTCCATAGGGCGAAGCCCGCGAATGAGGGAGCTTCCTGCTCCCGAATTCCCATGGCTCATTTTCTAAACTTTTCTCTGCTGAAAGGAATTTGACTTATGAAAGCTCTCAAATTAATTGGAAAAATTTTCGCTCTTCTTATACTGGTTGTCGTCCTCTATGCCCTCTACATCATCCTGACGTACCACCGCATTGAGGACAATGTCGCTCTGGACATTCATGCTCCTTCCGCCTCCTCGGGATCTTCGTCCCTTGTCCAGATGGATACTTCCTACCGCATTGTCAGCTATAACATCGGCTTTGGCGCTTATTCGCCTGATTTTACCTTTTTCATGGACGGCGGAAAAAGCTCTGTCGCCGAAAGCCGCGACAGTGTCATTTCCCTTGTATCTGGCGCTGCACAGACGGCAAACGCTCTGGATGTTGACTTTGCTATTTTTGAGGAAGTGGATCTTGACTCAACTCGCAGTCACCATGTCAATCAGATTGATTTGATAACAGAGTTTTTCTCCGACTACTACTACCAGTATGCCATCAACTATGACTCAGCATTTTTGATGGTTCCGCCATGGGAGCCTCATGGAAAATCCTTATCTTCCATCGCTCTCTACTCACGCTTTCCAATCACTTCCGCTGTCCGACGCAGTTTTCCGATTGCATCCGATTTTAACAAATTTCTGGATCTGGACCGCTGTTATTCCGTCTCCAGAATCCCTGTCGATGACGGAAACGAATTATGTATCTATTCCGTCCACATGTCTGCCTACGGAAATGATGCCTCTGTCCGTGAGGGACAGATGAAAATGCTGATGAAAGATATGGAAGCAGAGCGCGCATCTGGAAATTATATCGTCTGCGGAGGAGATTTCAACCATAACATGAACCCAAGTGCTGAGGAAGATGATTCCACTCCTTCCTGGGCACATCCCTTCCCGCGCGAATATCTCCCGGATGGCTTTGTCAATGTCATGGATCTTCTGTCAGAGGAGGTACAGGAATCGATGCCAAAGAGTTCCCGAAATACCGATATTCCGTATGACCCTGAAACTTCTTGCCAGGTGACACTCGATGGCTTTGTGATCTCAGACAATATCTCCTGCAAAGAGTTTCAAGTTCTCGACACTGGATTTTCTTACTCCGACCACAATCCTGTCATCATGACTTTTGCTCTGAAGCCGACCGCACCATAATGCTCAGCACAGACCATATTTTTTCTGATCTTACTCGTACAGATGACATGCCACTTGATGTCCTGGCTCTACCTCTCTTAGTTTTGGCTCTTCCTCCAGACATCTTTTTGTGGCATGCGGGCATCTGCCTGCAAATTTACATCCCGTCTCTGTCCTCTTTTGCTCTCCGTAATCTGGCACAATTCCATCTAAGCTCTTCACACCTGGATCTGGAACGAGAATCGAAGAAATCAGCATCTTCGTGTACGGGTGCATAGGATTAGCGTACAACTTCTCCGAGGAAGAAATCTCCAGAAGATTTCCCAGATACATAACCCCGATCTCGTCACAGATCTTCTGTACAACCTGCAGCTGATGACTGATGAACAGATAGGTCAGCCCGTACTTTTCCTGTAATTCTTCGAGCATGTAGACAATCTGCGCCTGCAGTGAGACGTCCAGCGCTGAGATTGGCTCGTCACACAGCACAAAACTTGGCTGAATCGAAAGGGCGCGTGCGATCGAGATACGCTGTCTCTGCCCGCCGCTGAACTCGTGCGGGTATTTCAGAAGATCCTTCTGTTCAAGCCCCACGATCTGAACCATCTCCTTTGCGCGCTCTTTTCTCTCTGCCTTGGTGTACAGGTTGTGGATCTCCATCGGCTCACAGATGATGTCCATGACTGTCTGACTCGGGTCAAGAGAAGAGTACGGGTCCTGAAACACAGACTGCATCTTTTTGCGGATCGGAAGCAGTTCTTTTTCTTTCTTTTTTCCGATCTCTTCCCCCTCAAAATAAATCTCTCCACCCTTGAGAGGATGGTAACGCAGAATCGCCTTCCCGACAGTCGACTTTCCGCTTCCCGATTCCCCCACAAGTCCGAATGTCTTTCCCTTTTCGATCGAAAAATTGACATGATCGACTGCTTTTAGCCAGTTTGACCGAAAAGAAAACGGCTTGTCGGATTTCACTTTAAAATGGACCTGTAAATCTTTGACTTCAATTAACTTCTCTGACATCACTCGATCCCCCTGACATGGCATAATACAAAATGTCCTTTTTCTGACTCATAGAAAGCTGGAAGTGACTTTGCACATGCCTCTGAGGCATGGCGGCATCTGCGGTAAAACGGGCAGAGTCCGTCCCCTCCGTCTTCTGAGACATTGCGCTCCAAAAACTGTACCAGCTTATCGCTTCCCACTTTTGGCATGCTTGCAATCAGCGCCTGTGTGTACGGGTGCTGCGGGCGGTAGAAGATGTCCTCCGCACTGCCCTGTTCCACGACGTACCCTCCGCACATCACGGCGATCCTGGAACACATCTGCGCCACGACGCCCAGATCATGGGTGATCATGATGACACTCATCTTTGTCTTTTTCTGGATATCGCGCAGAAGGTGAAGAATCTGCGCCTGAATCGTCACATCGAGCGCCGTCGTCGGCTCATCTGCGATCATCAGTTTCGGATTGCTGCTGATCGCCATCGCGATCATCACCCTCTGTCTCATTCCTCCCGACAGCTCATGTGGATAACTCTTCATATGCTTTCTCGCATCAGCAATGCCGACCGATGTCAGAAGCTCCACTGATTTTTCATAAGCTTCTTTCTTTGTCATATGGTTGTGGCGTCTCAAAAGTTCCACCATCTTTGATCCGATCGTGTAGACCGGGTTGAGCGCTGAGAGGGAATCCTGAAAGACAATCGAAATCTCGTTGCCTCGGATTGCTCTGAGTTCTTTTCCTTCTTTTTCTATAATCGACTCGCCCTGAAACGTGATAGATCCGCCGATAATCTTGCAGTTCTCTGGTCCCAGCTTTAAGATGGACTTTGTAGCGACACTTTTTCCGCTTCCCGACTCTCCCACAATGCCAAAGACTTCGCCCTGATCTACATAAAAACTTGCATTTTTAACTGCCTTGGTCTCCCCTAAATCTCCATAGAAGGAGACAGCCAGATCCTTGACTTCCAATAGATGTTCCATCTATATCCTCCTATTCTCCTGTGCCTACTTTGGCTCAAACACTTTTCTGAGCACTTCCCCGAGATAATTAAAGCTGATTACGGTCAGCAAAATCAAAAGTCCCGGAAAGATTGCAAGGTACGGTGCATTTGTGATATAGCGCTGTGCGTTGCTAAGCATACTGCCCCAGGATGCCTGCGGCGGACGGATACCAAGTCCAAAGAAGCTCAGTGCCGATTCCATCAAGATCGCAGACGCGATGTTCATCGTCGCAGAGACAATGACGGTTGGCATAATATTGGGCAAAATATGTTTCAAAATAATTTTTCCTCTGCTCTGACCCGAGACACGGCTGTAAATCACGTACTCTCTCTCCTTTAGAGACATTGTCTCACCGCGCACGATGCGGGCGATTCCCATCCAGGTCAAAAATCCGATGATCAGGATCACGTTCTGGATGCCCGGTTTCAGGTAAGCATTCATGACTACCATGATCAGGAAAGTCGGCAGGCTCATCAGCGCGTCCACAAGGCGCATCAAAATCGCATCCACCGTTCCTCCCATAAATCCGCTGACGGATCCCACCAGCACGCCGATCGCCGTGGATAAAATCATTGCCATAAATCCGACAGACAGCGAGGCGCGCCCTCCGTACAGACATCTCGCGAGATAATCTCTGCCCATGTCATCCGTTCCGAATGGATGTTTCAGGCACGGTGCCACCAGACGTTCCGTCACGCTGATCGCATTCGGATCGACCGGATATAAAAAAGCGAAGATTGAAGCCAGCGAAAAGACCACAATCACGATCAGACCTGCAACGGCAAGCTTGTTTGTCTTAAATCCTAATTTTAAGTTTTTTACTAAATTTTCTCTCATCTGCCCTCTCCTCCTAATTTTTCGCAATGCGGATGCGAGGGTCTACAATGCTGTAGCAGATATCTGCCAGCAAGTTTCCGATTACGATTAAAAGTGCCGTGAACATGGTGATTCCCATGATCAGCGGATAGTCAAAGGTCGTGACTGCCGTCACCGCAAGCTGTCCTGTTCCCGGCCATGCAAACACCTGCTCTGTGATGATCGCACCGGACACTACGCTTTGCAGACTCATCCCGAGCACAGTGATCATCGGCAAAATCGCATTTTTCAGGACATGGCGGAACAGAATTCCCATCTCACTCATACCATAGGCTCTCTGCACCGTCACATAGTCACTCGAAAGCTCCGTGATCGTGCTGCTTCGGATGTAGCGGGTATACTGTGCCACGTTCTGGAATGTCAGCACAGCGCACGGCATGATCAGATGGCGGATCAGATCCCAGAGTGAGTTTACCCCGTCTGTCCTCATTCCAATGCTCGGCAGCCATCCCATCTTCACACTCAGCAAATAGATCAGCAAAATTCCAAACCAGAATGTCGGGATCGAGATTCCCACAAACGACAACATACTCGTAAGTTTGTCCCAGAATTTATTTTTATGTTTTCCGGTGTAGAGTCCAATTGGAATCGCCAAAATCACAGACAAAATCAGACTTGACCCCATCAAAAGAATCGTCGCCGGCAGACGCTCCACAATCTGGGTCAGCACCGGGCGCTTGTTCATCAGGGAATTTCCAAAATTCCCGTGTAAAATATTTTTCAGCCAGATCACATACTGTTCCACGATCGGCTTATTTAACCCTAAATCTTCTCGCAACTGTTCAATATATGCCTCACTCATGTTTGGCTCCACATACGTCATGACCGGATCGCCCGGTGCGGCTTTCGACAGCCCAAAACAAAGAATGGATACAAGAAACATAATCAGGACAGATTGAAACAGTCTGTTTACTATTCTTTTCATCTGCTCTCTCCTAATAAGTGATTCAAATTTCTCACCATAGAAAAGGGCACTGCAAAATGAGTCGCCTCTTTAGAAAAGATCATTTTGCAGCACCCTTGCCACTTCGCTAAAATTTTTTTCTTGGCTTTTTCTGGCTTTTATTGAATCTTATATACTTTTGAATAGTCGTAATAGATCGTCTGCAAGATAACATCCTCAAATCCGCCGTAGGATTTGTCTACCGCATAGAATCCCTTGGAGTAAGCGATCGGATAGATATACATGTTGTCATTTGTGATCTTCTGGATCTCTTTGTAGATGTTTTCTCTTTCCTCGCCGTTTGGAATACTGTTTCCTTTATCCCAGAGCGCATCCAGCTCCTCATCTCTGACATTTCCATAATTACTTCTGCTGTCTGATTTCAGGATATCTCCATACAAGCTTGGCTCAGCTCCCAGTGTATAGAAGGAAAGCATCAAATCATAGTCTGTCGCTTCTCTGTCTTTTGTCTTATTCTTATAGGTAGACTCATCAAGTGGATACAGCTCCACTGAGATTCCAACCTCGGCAAGTTTACTCTGGATATAGATTGCTTCGCTCTCCATGGTCTTATTTGTGGCTGTGTAGAGCAGAGTCAGGGACAGATTGCTGTATCCTGCCTCAGCGAGCAACTGCTGTGCTTTTGCCTGATCATTGTTATACTGTGTCAGACTGTCATCATAGTACATCGTGTCCGGTGTCAAAATCGAATATGCTGGGTCTGCAAATTCTGAGGAAAGGTAAGCGAACGTCACAAGTTCTTCCTTATCTAATGCGTACGCAATCGCCTGACGAACTCTTGCATCTTTCATTGGCTCGTTGTTCTGGTTGAAGCCCATGACATTGACACGACCGGAGTCGTAGCTGATGATGTTGACTTTTCCTGTCGCATTGACAACATCGTAATCCTCACTGCTGATCAGGCGCGCATTGATATCTCCGCTTGCTAAGGAAGCATTCGCTGTGTTGCTGTCTTTGACGATCTTAAAGGTGATGGTGTCCAGATATGGTGTATCTCCGAAGTAATCATCGAAGCGCTCCACGATGAAAGATTCGCCTGGACGGTATTCTTTAAATTTATATGGTCCGTTTCCGATCGGATTGTTGTTCAGTTCGCTCTCACCGATGTTTCCGACACCTTCATAGATGTGTTTCGGGATACAGTAAATCTGGCTCAGTCCTCCTAAGAATCCTGCAGATGAAGTCGGAAGCTTGATCAAGACAGTCAGATCGTCGATCGCCTCTGTCTGTACCGCCTCTCCATCGATAAAGCCATATGCCTGATACGGCACATTCTGCTCTGAATCCACTAATACATCCATTGTGAACACCACGTCCTCAGCGGTCAGCGGCTCCCCGTCATGCCATTTCAGATTCTCTTTCAGCTTCAAGGTCACTTCTGTGAAATCTTCGTTTGCTGTCACGCTCTCACACAGACCGTTTCCGTAATACATCTCACCTTTTACGATCTCAAAAAATGGTGCATACAAAGCCTGCATCATATCAAAGCTTGTCTGATCTACCACATAGAGCGGGTTGATGTTCATCGGATCTGCCGTCTCAGCGATCGAGATATTTCCTCCGATTGCGGCATCAGCTGCCATAGCGGATGCGGAAACACCGAAAGCTGCCGTGATCGCCAGAGCTGCTGTCAGGATTCCTGCGATGAGTTTTTTCTTCATAAGTATTCTCCTCCTTTGTCTTGCAGCACAAGCGCCAAAAGCCCTCTGTACTGACTAATTGTTTTTTATTATATCACCATATCCCTCTTCCGACAAGAAAAAAGCACCATCTTTTCCCCGGTTTTCTCGCCCCAAAAATTGTTCTTATCCTTTGATCTGCTCTCTGATCTGTTCAATCTCTTTGAGCAGATCGCTCTGGCGCTCCGAGAACAGCAGGCTTTTGTTGTAGCGGTGATACGGATCGCAGCCATTCTCACTGATGAACTGCACTGCGAAATAATTCATGGAAAGTTCCGTCACAAAGATGACCATCTCCTGGCTGCTTCCAAACACTTCCTCTAAAAAGGCAAAGGCGTGCTCCAGCCAGCAGGAGGTTTTCTCGATCTGCGCTTCTCTCTTCTCATTCTCTTCAAAGAACTGTCTCTGCATCAGCTCAAACACCTCCGAGGATGTCCCTGCCCCTGCTTTCTGTGCTTCTTTTTGATCTTCCCTCAGTGTGTGCGCCACCGCAATTCTGGCAAGATACCGCCGCTTCTCTATCATGGAGGCTTCCATCTTCTGTCTTGTCAGCTCTTCATACCGCACAATACAATCCTCCAGGATCTCCTCTGGCCTCTCTTGCTCTGCATCCATTCTTTCAAACTTCGCCTTGATGTGCTTGAGTTCCTCAAACAGGTCATTGATATAGAGTTCTTTGGAATCCCACTCCTGGAAGGCTTCGTTGAGCTTCGCCAGAAGCAGCCCCACCACGCTGATGCGCTCATCAAATCCACCCTGGCGCAGCTTCCAGACTGCGGATTCCTTCACTTTTCCCTCCAGAATTTCGTCCACCTGATAGTCATTCTGATATTTTTGGTACAGGTCATAATAATTTGCAAAATCTTTTGCGATCTTCGGATGCTGGAGGTACTGGATGATCAGCTGCTCATCCACTGGAATCTGGTTTTTCTCATAGACATACAAAATTCTTGAGAGATCCTCCCAGCCTCGCGCTGTCACAAAAATTTTCCCATCCACCGTCGTCTGAATGTCATAAAAATTTTGCTTTTTGATCTCCAGATAGGACAAGATCGAGCCGTGAATTCCACTGCGGTAAGCATATTCTTTCCACACTGAAAAATCTGCCTCCACCGGAATCTTTTTCACACGGTCTAACGTGACCACATCAAATTCGCGCACCGACTTATTGTATTCCGGAGGATTTCCTGCCGCCACAATTATCCAGCCTTTTGGCACTTTATGGTTTCCGAATGTCTTGCACTGAAGAAATTGGAGCATCGTCGGCGCCAGTGTCTCGGAAACGCAGTTAATCTCATCGATAAACAAAATGCCTTCCCTGCATCCTGTCGCCTCCATCTTGTCGTAAACCGACGCGAGAATTTCACTCATCGTATACTCTGTGACAGCATATTCTCTGCCATCATACTGCTTTTTCTCGATAAACGGCAGTCCCACCGCACTCTGTCTCGTGTGATGCGTGATCGTGTACGCCACAAGTGCGATCCCACACTTCGAGGTAATCTGCTCCATAATCGCGGTCTTTCCGATTCCCGGCGGTCCGATCAGAAGAATCGGTCTCTGATTCACCGTCGGGATACAGTATTCCCCGAACTCATCCTTCGCAAGATACGCTAAGACCGCACGCTCGATCTCCTGTTTTGCACGTTTAATATTCATATCGTCTTTCTCTCCATTCTCTCCCGACTGTCCGCCTGCAGACAGCTCTTTTCCCCTGCTTCTTCCACAAGCTGCTCCGGTTCCAGAACCAGCTTGATCGCCCACGCAGGCACCCCGACATCGGTATACTCTTCCTGCATAAACACAAACGCCACATCATAATCTGGCTTTTTTTTCGGATAAATGCCGCATCCATCTGTGAAATAGATCAAGCCTTTCAGCTGTGTAAACTGATGTGCCTCGATCAGCTCTTCCACATACGCAAAAACAGGACGAAAATCCGTCCCTCCTGAATGTCTGATTTCAAATTGATCGATATAATCCAGCATCTCATCCGATTTTGTGATCACATGGTCTTCCCGGATCTGGTCATCGCACTGGATGATATGAAGGTTGATCTTACGGTGAAAACTCTCACTGTTTTTTAAAATCTCATACGTCTGTCCCAAAAAGGCACAGATCAATTCTCTCGAACATGAGATGGAAGTGTCAATCGCAATCACAAACTCCTCAATTTTTTTGACGTCTTTTGATTCCTGCGGCTCAATAAAAGGCATATTTCCATACATAGATAATCCATACGTATAAAAAATATAGTCGAACGAATCCAGATCGACCTGCACTTCCTCCCGCATCACTGCAAACTTTCGCAAAAATTCCCGGTAATCATACCGCTCTCTGTTTTCCGCTCTGACACTCTCCAAAAGTCCCTCTTCATCCTGACCGATCCCTTTTTGCATGGTCTCCATCTCGGTCTGCATCCGCTCGCTGATGTCTTTCCACCTCTGATTCATCATCTGCGGCAGATTCGGCTGTCTGTCGTCCTCTCGATACCAGAAATGGTGGTCATCCACACAAAACTCCCGCTCATAGACCATCAGCTGCACCGGGTCTTGCGGGTGACGCTGAAAATACCGGTAAATACCTTCCGCGGTCAGCACTTTACTCTCTGCCTTGAGCTTTTGATATAACGTCCTGCGGATTCCGGAAACCACAATGCGGTACTGTCTTTTGGGATTCTCATCCAGCAGTGCCTCCACCGCCACATCGCAGGATAAATTCCAGATCCGTTTTTCCCGCGTCCCTTCCTTGAATGGATGGCGATAGATGCAGTGAAACAACAGATGGAGGTATCCTCTGTTGATACGGATTCGGTCTGCCTCAAACAAATTCATCAGATATTCTCCATCATAATATAGACACTTTCCATCCGTCCCGAATGTCTCTGTGCCATCCGTCATCACATAGGTAAGGCTAGACAATGCCACGTCCAGATACCGCATCGCCACATACAGTTCATTTCTTGATGCCGCCCAGATCTTGTCGCCCACCTGGCGAATCTTCTGACTATAATTCTCCTCCATACCACTTTCCTCTGCAAACTTTTTCTATATTTCCGATTAAAATGACGTTGGGGTCCCAAAGTCATTTTTTTCATGCAAGCATGAACAGCATGACCTTTTGACCCTGGTATCATGAAAATTCAAAAACTTTCTTCTTTTTCCCGCCGCATTCCAATTTTCGGTCCATCATCCACGCCAGGCACGCAATCTTCTGCCCTCTTGCGGCAGCATCAATCAGCCAGTCCAAGTCTTCTCTCTGGAGAATCCCCCAGTCAAAAAACAGTTCCAGCGTATGGAGATCATCCTCCTTCACAGCTATAGCCCCTGCATCCTGCTTCTTCTCCCTCAGATAAGCTTCATACTTTGCACGGTCTTTCTCTGTCAGGTGATAGGGGTATTCCAGCCGCGCCACCGCGATCTCGAGCACCGTCTCCTTTGGATCCTCCCGCACTGCCATGTCAAACAGCTCGTCGTATCTCTGATAGCGGACTTCACCGTTGTAAAAGCACTGTCTGTAAGAATTTCCCGACCCATAAGTGTACTCATGAAAAATTCTTCCCGGACAGTTTTCCTCAAATCCATATCCAAACTCGGGAAAAATCAGCTTTGCTTTCTGTCCTTCCAGCACATATGCAATCCTTGCCTCCACCTTCTGCTCCACATCCACAACCACCTGCTTCATGCAATTGATTTTCCCGCGCAGCACATGCAGATTCACCTCCGACAGCCGCTCACAGTTTTTAAACGCACCGTCCTCAATGTCGCGCACCGTATCATAGAAGGTGATCCTGCTCAAATTCTCGCAGTTGTAAAAAGCGAGCCGTCCAATGTGGCACAGCGTGTCCGGAAACATCACATCGCGCAGATCATTTCCGCCGACCGCCTTCCACACTTCTTCTCCGTCGTGAAATTCCCTCTCTCCCTCCACATGGGAAAACGCATACGCTCCGATCTCCCTCACTGGCAGACCCAAAATCGCTTTCGGAATCACGATTTGTTCCGCCTCATACGGCGCAAAACACCGCAGAAGGCGCACTCCATCACCGCAATTTTCTACCTGAAACAACATGTTTTGTTCCCTTTGCTTTTCCATCCACATCCGATCTGCTTCCTTTTTTATCTTCTTACACTTCTTTTGTCCTGCAAAAACCTCTCCCTTTATCCGATCGAGGTAAATCCCACATTATTCCATGAAAACTCTTCCAGTTCCCCACTATACCGCTCAACATACTCCAGAACAACCAGTTTCGGCTTTGTCCGCTCCAGAATTCCCGTGTTATCCTCATCTCTGTGATAATATTCCACTTGTTCAAACGCCTGCTCCATACAGGAAGTAAGAGCAACTCCAAAAGAATCTCCAATCAAAATAACCTTCTCTTTTTTCTTTTCTTCCTCTCCCAACACGATCTGATAGCTCTCTTGATCATAAAACTTCCAGTCCATTCCGATCATTCTCGAGAGATCATTATAGTTGGGGTCTCCCCTCTCCAGCGAAACGGTCACAAACTCCTGCTCTGAGAGACTTTTTGGCTTTTCCCCGTACAGCTGTTCCAACAAAACCTGCATTCCCACAAAGGCGCCCTTCTGATTCCAATGCGTGTCATTCTTATAATACAGCATCTCCTCCTTCGCCGCCTCGCAGAGTTCCTCCTTGGGGTAAATAATCGGAATCTCTGTCTCCTCGCGCAGATACTCCACCAGCAGATCTGTCCGGTTCTTTTCCTCCACCTTTTCGACCGTGTCCGGCAAATACTGTGCATAGACCTCTTCCTTGTTTGGCGCAATAAAAATCACAAATTGGATTCCTTTTCTCTGAAGCGTCTGCTGAAATTTCTTCATATTCCATGCAATTTTCTGCATTTTCTCCTGCGAATACTTCTCTTCTCCCACATAGTCCGCAATCGGATCGCCGTCAGATACCGTCTTGTAAAACAGCCAGTCCTCCTTTCCCATCAAAACCTGATTGGATGAAAAATCTCCTGTCAGAAAATATTTCACATTGCTGTCCAGCGTGGCAAAATATTTTCTCAAAACCAGGTTGCTCTCCAACGTCTCATCGCATGTCTGCACGATCGCTTCCTGTTTTTCAACCAGGTCGTGACTCGATTCAGATGCCTGCGCAATCTCTTCACGAATCTGGTGAAAATGACGTATCACTGTCGCTGTCCCAACGCCTGTCAACATCACGAGAATACAGACCGCCGCCACGCAATTTCGAATAAAATAAGGTTCCTTCTTCATACTCATCTCTCCAAAAAGAAATATAGCGCCTCTAAAAATTAAAATAGATAAATGGATTATAGGAAGTATTCACCACTGCACTCACCGCCAGCACAAATATGGCAACTGTCATGACGCCGTAGACAATATTCCACCATATCTTATCTCTATTTTTCATCTCCAGTTTTGACAAAAGCGGCGTGGATCCAAGCACTCCGATTGCGACGAAGATCAGATTGCCCAAAGGCAGAGACTCAAAGTTATCTCTCCAAATTCCCAGCCCGTTTCCCCCTGCCATCGCTCCAAGATACAGCACTGCCTGCTCCACATTTTCTGCACGGAACAGTACCCAGCCAATCAAAACAAAAAACAAAGCATATAGATGACCAAATTTCCCCAGCTTCTCCGGAAATCCAGTCAACCGCTCAACTAAAATCAAGACAAAATAGAACATTCCCCACAGGACGAAGTTCCAGCTTGCTCCATGCCAGATTCCCGTCAAAGCCCACACAAGAAAGAGGTTAAAAATCATGCGCCTTTTATTGACTCTGCTTCCTCCCAGCGGAATGTAGATATAATCGCGAAACCAACCGCTCAGTGAGATATGCCATCTTCTCCAGAAATCGCGGATGGAGACCGCCATATACGGATAGTTAAAATTCTCAAGGAAATGGAATCCAAACATTCTGCCAAGCCCGATCGCCATGTCCGAATATCCGGAAAAATCAAAGTAAATCTGAATCATATAGGAGACAGCACCGATCCAGGCTGCCCCTGCCGAGAGAGACGCCACATTCGCAAAACACGCATCCGCCAGGATGGCTGCATTATTTGCTATCAGCACTTTCTTTGCCAGTCCCCATGCGAAACGCATCATCCCTTGCGCAAAACCTTCCACATCTTCCCTTCGATTCTCCAGCTCCCACGCGATTGTCTCATACCGCACAATCGGTCCTGCGATCAGCTGCGGAAAAAATGTGATATACAGACCGACATTTAGAGGATTTCTCTGAACCTCTCCTCTCTTCCAATAGACATCCAGAACATAAGACATCGCCTGAAATGTATAAAATGAAATTCCAAGCGGCAATACGATCGTATGTACTTCCCAGCTCTTTCCCGAAATCAGCATCAGATTCTGGCAGAAAAATCCGAGATATTTAAATAGGAATAAAATTCCTATATTGAAGATCGTCGCGATCACAATCGGCATTTTCCGATACGGCGTATCCCGAAAATTTTCTACAAAAATCCCTAGCAGATAATTGACGCTGACAGACAGCAGCATCAACATCACATAGACTGGCTCACCCCACGCATAAAAAATCACACTTGCCAGCAATAAAAATACATTCTGAAATATCCTGTTCTGCACAAACGGATTGTAATAAATAATCAGAACAATCGGCAAAAAAAAGAACAAAAATGTTGTCGAAGAAAACAGCATCTCGCACCCTTCTCCTCTCTCATCTTTTTTGTCTATTATACCCATGTTTCCTCTGCGATGCAAGAGAAGAATCTTTCGAAGGATTCAAAAGCTGTCCTCCTAAGCTTCCAAAACGCTTTTAGGAAAACATTTCCTCCACCTCATCTGCATCCGGCAAATCCGATTCGTTTGCAATCTCGATCTCGTCACTCCACCCTCTGATCTGATCCTCAAACTTCTCGAATGCAATCTTCTCCTTCACGCCATCTTCGTACCATTCCAATCCTTCCCATTCCTCATTGAATGCCTTTTTTACAAAAATGATCTGATAATACTGTGCTACATCATCGAAATAGACGACCTCATCCTCCTCCGCTTCCGCGAGCGCTGCCTTAAAGCCTTGGGACAGGCTTGAATTGCTGTCCAAAAACAGCGTCTCCTCCATCTGCCCTACATAAGAACTTCCAACTCCCGCAGACGACAAATCCGTGTTTCTGCTGATCTCCTGCATCAGATCTTCTATGCTCTCCCCACTTTCCAGCCTCTGTCTGTACTCTTCATACAATGCATCCGTGTCAATCCACGCATTTTTCTCAGCCTGTGTCGCATCCTCAGACAGTGCCTCTGTATATGGGACAGCGATATATTGTACCAGCGTTCCGTGCTCTGCGATGTATCCCAAAATTTCTTCGTCTGTCACCGAGCCCTCAAACTCTTCTTGCATTTGATTATATAACTTGCTGCCCTGGGAGTTATGTATGAGCACATTTGTGAAATCTTCCTCTTCCACCTGATAATCTGCATAATATCTTCCATATCCAAGCTCATTCCAATATCTCTCCACTGTATTGGAGAGTGTCTCCTCTTCTGTCGCTGAAAATTCCAGTCCCGCCTGCTCAAATTTATTTTCTATTGTCAAATACTCTCTGGCATATGATTTTGCCTTCTCTAAAATCCAATCCTCTGTATTCTCTCCATCGATCTTATTCTTCCACAGATCCGTCTTGCCTCCATTTTCGCTGCATGCCGCATCGTACGCCTGCACCAAAAACCAGGAAAACACACCCTCTGGGATCTGCATACTCTCCTTTGCCATCACATTTCCAGGAACCATACACCCAGTCATCATCACTGCTGCCATGTTTCCTGCGATCCATCTCATGCTCTTCTTCACCTTTATTTCCTCCTTGATTTGTCTCTGTGTTTCTCTCTGTACAGGTCTTTCCATTTTCCCTGCACACTCTTTACCAATTCTTTTTATTTTACCACATATCCCTCTGACAATCCATCCCTTTTCCTGCACGCCATCATGGATGCCATCGTGTACATGTGACGTGTACGTCATCGTCCCAAATACTGTCACCGCAGACACGCTGCGTTTTCTGCCGAGGGAATAGAAAGAGGTACCGCAGATTGAATCCACGGTACCCCCCTTTTATTCTATTCTTTCTCTCTGGAAAAATTATTCTGCCTTTGGACCATATTTTGCAACACGCTCGTCATCGATCACGCCTGACCAATTCAGACCATATGCCACATCATATGTATTTCCTTCAGAGTCTACATAGCATTCCATATCCATTGGAACGTCTTCGCACTGTGCTTCCACGGTTTCCATGTTAGCTGGCTGCTGCATTGGCAGTAATCCGGATGGCTCAGTAACACCTGCGATGATCTCCACTGCTGCCTGATCACTGATGCTGTATCCAACGATGATAGCGTCAGCCAGAGGCTCTACTTCAGACCAAACCATCGGTTTGCTCTCTCTCATGTAAACGATGACTGGCTTGTCACCCATTAACTCTTTTGTCTCTTCCAGAACATCTAACATATATTCGTTCTTTGTCGTAATGCTCTTTCCTCTGTAAGAACGGTTTGCCACTTCGTCTGTGTAAACCATCTCGCCTGTCTCGGAATCGATGAACTGTTTTCCAGGATCGTTTGCGATTGCTGTCTCTCTTGCGGTATCTGCAGTGTATTCACGATACTGTAAGGAGATTGGCACATATCCGTTTCCGCCTGCTTCCAGATCTGCTGTGCTGTATCCTGTTCCAGCATCCGGGCTGCTCATACCAATGATCGCAAAATCTGCTTCCTCAGGATTTTCTGTTACATTGAAGTACTGCTGCAGGAACTGAACTTTTACAGATGGAGAAGTAACTGCTGTCTCAACGAGAGTAGCTGCATCTTTTGTCGTTGTTGTGTATGTTGGAACATAAACTGTCTTCTTCTCAGCGGACTCATCATACTCAGAGATGATGTTGTCTTTATTCTTCAGCATAACAACAGATTTCAGCTGTGCCTCATATCCAGCTTCCATATGCTCTGGGCTTCCTACGATTGCTGTGCTCTCTTCTGGATCTAAGTATGGATCCTCGAACAGACCAAGGTTGAAGATATTTGTTAACAGTCTGACTGCTGACTCTGCAAATCTTTCATCTGCAAAAGTCTGTCCCTGTCTCTCTACCATCATGTCATATGCTTCCATAACAGGTCCAATTACGTTGTTTCCACCGAACTGATCCATTCCTGCCATCAGACACTCATAGTGACGCTCTGCAACCGTCTTGTCCTCAACACCCCAGCATTTACCCTGGAATACTGCATCGTTATCTGCATCTGCTGTGATCATCCAGTCTGTACAGCATACGCCGTCAAAATTGTACTCTCCGCGGAGTAACTCGTTGATCATGTAATTGCTGAAACCGTTACCTACGTTTGTTCCGTCTGGTGACTGGTTGTAGCTGATGGTGTAGTATGGCATAACTGCGGATGCCATTCCTGTAGCACCGTCTAAGTCAAGAGCACTTGCAAAGTTCTTGATCTGATCGCCGAAATCATCTCCTGGATATACAGCATATTTACCAAATCCATAGTGACCATCGCGTCCACCTTCTTCTGGACCGCCGCTTGGCCAGTGTTTGATCATTGCCACGATAGAGTCTTCACCCCATCCGAGATCATTTCCATCCTCATCATAAGTAGACTGATGTCCATCTACAATCGCTTTTGACAGATCTGCTGTCAATGCTACGTTCTCACCGAATGTTCCGCTTACACGGCTCCATCTTGGCTCAGAAGCAAGGTCGATCTGTGGAGAAAGTGCTGTTCCGATACCAAGTGCACGATATTCAACTGCTACGATCTCACCGAATTCTTTTACGAGTTCTGGATCATAGGTAGCTGCCAGTCCAAGATATCCTGGCCACTGAGAGATGCTTCCGGACTCACCTGCAACGTACTGTACAGAAGTATCTGTGCTCGCTGCGTGGCGTGGGTCAGAGCTGTTGTTACATGGGATACCATATTCCATACCCTCTACAATTGCCTGCAGGTTATTGCTCCATTTTGCGCCGATCTCCGGGCTTGTAATCGAGGTAACCAGAACGTGGCGCAGTTTATTTGTCGTGATCGCATCCAGAGTTGTGGTTCCATCCTGTGTACGTGCACGGGAATCGATCTCTGTTCCGGAAACAGTTTCAGAAGAAACTTTTGTGTGAGCGCTGTATAACATCAGACCTGCGATGGACTCGATTCCGTCACGTCCGTCTGCAACCATCATATCAGCCAGTGCCTGTGCTCTTGTCGCTGTGTCGAGTCTCCAGTCTTCATACGTATCTAACTGTCCATTCTGATTCAAATCTTTGAATGCGAAACCATCATCTTCTAACAGAGCGACACCTGATGTCGGAGAGTAGGACAAAGTCTTTCCGCCGTCCTGAACAACTTTGTTGTACCCATATTCGGTCTCAACCACTTCATACTTTGCACTCGCTTCCCCCGCGAATGCCATCGAAGACAGAGAAGCTGCTGCCATTGTCGCTGTCAGCAGTACAGATGCTGCTTTGCGCATTCTTCTTTTTTCACTTCTTTTCATATTTGTTTCCTCCTTCATTGTATCATTTTCGACGTAATGATCACCTTTTTCTTCATATAAGATTCGTGATTTTGTATAGTAAAACGTCTATGTCGTTTAGTATATCTCAACACTTTAACTAAATCCACCCTTTTGTCGCCAACTGCGTTATTTTTGTCGTTAATCACGTTACCATTGTCGTCATCTACCTTGCATCAGCCGTCAGGCGTCATATCCGTTTACTCATCTATTGTCCGTCTCAACTCAAAAAAAGGATACCGCAGATCAAATCCACGGTACCCCTTTTGATCAAAGCAGACATTGTACTGTCGCTTCGCTATTTTTTGATTTCTTTATCGTCGTTCGCTGATGACAGCGCATGAAGATTTATTCTGCTTTTGCACCATATGCTGCAACACGCTCGTCATCGATCACGCCTGACCAGTTCAGACCATATGCAAAGTCATAGGTATTCCCTTCAGAGTCAACGTAGCATTCCATATCCTGTCCAACGTCTTCGTTCTGAGCTTCTACGGTATCCATGTCGATTGGCTGCTGCATTGGCAGTAATCCAGATGGCTCTACCTGACCTGCAATGATATCAACTGCTGCCTGATCGCTGACACCAAATCCTACCACGATTGCATCTGCAAGTGGCTCTACTTCAGACCAAACCATTGGTTTGCTCTCTCTCATGTAGACGATCACTGGCTTGTCGCCCATTGCTTCTTTTGTCTCCTCTAACATATCCAGCATATCTTCGTTGGAAGCTGTCACGCTCTTTCCTTTGTAAGAACGGTTCTCAGCGTTATCTGTGTAGTTGATCTCACCTGTCTCAGAATTTAAGAACTCTTTTCCAGGGTCGTTTGCGATTGCGGTCTCTCTTGCATTCTCAGCTGTGTACTCACGATACTGTAATGTGATCGGGAGATATCCGTTTCCGCCTGCTGCAAGGTCATCCTCGCTGTATCCAACGCCGCCGTTCGGGCTTGACATTCCGACGATTGCAAAGTCTGCCTCTTCTGGCTTGTCTGTCACATTGTAGTATTTCTCAAGGATCTCTACAGAAACGGTCGGAGCTGTAGTCTCTGTCGTCTCACCTGTAAACCAGTTCAGAGAAACGGTTGTATAATCCGGAACGTAAACGGTCTTCTTCTCTGCTTTTTCATCTGCCTTAGAAATGATGTTGTCTTTGTTCTTTAACAAAACAACGGATTTCAGCTGTGCATTGTAGCCTGCTTCCATGTAATCTGGATTTCCTACTTCTGCTTTTGTCTCTTCTGGATCTAAGTAAGCACTCTCGAATAATCCTGCATTGAAGATGTTAGTCAGCAATCTTCTTGCAGATTCTGCAAATCTCTCATCTGCAAAGATCTGACCATTCTTCTCCACCATCATGTCATAAGCTGCCATGACTGGCTCGATCAGGTTGTTTCCACCGAACTGATCCATTCCTGCCATCAAAGCCTGATAGTGACGCTCTGCGATTGTGATATCCTCAACTCCCCAGCATTTTCCTGTGAATGTGGAATCTCTCATTGCATCTGCTGTGATCATCCAGTCTGTACAGCATACGCCGTCATACTCGTACTCGCCGCGGAGCAGCTCGTTGATCATATAGTTACTGAATCCATTTCCATAGTTTGTTCCATCTTCTGCCTGCTCATAGCTGATGGTGTAGTATGGCATTACTGCTGTAGCAGATCCTGTCTTTCCGTTCAGCTTGAATGCACCTTCTGTGAAGACGCTCTTGTGTGTATCAAAATTATCTCCAGGATATACGGCATATTTTCCATATCCATAGTGACCGTCACGTCCGCCTTCTTCCGGACCACCGCTCGGCCAATGTTTTACCATGGCATTGACAGAATCCTCGCCCCATCCAAGGTCTTCGCCGTTCTCATCGTATGTAGACTGGAATCCATCTACGTATGCTCTTGCCATATCGGTTGCAAGATCACTGTTCTCACCGAATGTTCCATTTACACGGCTCCATCTCGGCTCTGTTGCAAGGTCGATCTGTGGAGAAAGTGCTGTGGAGATACCAAGTGCTCTGTACTCTGCGGATGCGATCTCTCCGAACTGCTGTACTAAAGCTGGATCAAATGTTGCAGCCATACCAAGAGAAGACGGCCACTGAGACAGATCTCCGGATGCTCCTACTACATATTCTGTTGCCTGAGCACTGCTTGCCTCATGTCTTGGGTCAGAACTGTTGTTGCAAGGGATACCATAATCCATACCCTCTACGATTGCCTGTAAGTTGTTATTCCATTTTGCTGCGATCTCTGGACTTGCCAGTGTTGTCACAAGGATGTGACGGATATTGTTTGTCGTGATAGCATCCATCGTTGTGGTTGCATCAGTAGAAGTAGCTGTCAGCTCTGTTCCGGAAACTTCCTCTGATCCTACTGCTGTGTGAGCACTGTAAAGCATCAGACCTGCGATGGACTCGATTCCTTCACGTCCGTCTGCCACCATCATATCAGCCAGTGCCTGTGCTCTTGTTGCTGTGTCAAGTCTCCAGTCTTCATAGGTATCCAACTGTCCGTTCTGATTCAAATCTTTGAATGCGAAGCCATCATCCTCCAACAGAGTAACCCCTGACTCTGGTGAATAGGTCAATGTCTTTCCGCCGTCCTGTACGACTTTGTTGTAGCCATACTCTGTCTCGATCACTTCATATTTTGCATTTGCTTCCCCTGCAAAAGCCACTGCCGACAGAGAAGAGGCTGCCATTGTAGCCGTCAACAGTAAAGACGCTGCTTTGCGCATTCTTCTTTTTTCACTTCTTTTCATGTTTGCTTCCTCCTATTTTTTTACATTTTCGACATAATTTTCACGGTTCTTATCGGAATTTCCGTGATTTTACACATCATATCATCTATATTTTCTAGTATATCTTAACATTTTTACCAATTCCACCATTTTGTCGCCAACTACAGCATTTTTGTCGTCAATTACGTTTCTATTATCTCCAACTGCGCTTTTCTCTGACACTTATCACTTATTCTCCCTAGATCACTGCTTCTACTTGCTCTGCTATTCATTCATCAACATAATGCTTGTTTTCAGGCAATGCTGCGTCGCTGCTGTCTCGTACATCCCATCATATCTGCGCACAATATTCTTTATAATTTGAATTCCCAGACCATGAAACTCTCTATTCATCTTTGTCGTCTCAAATTCTGGATTTTTCTGGAGAACATTGCCATCTGTGGAGTTTTCGATCTCAATCTTCAGATACGCTTTTTTTCGCATCATGTGGAGACTGACCTTTCCTTTGTCCACTTTTGCCGCCGCCTCAATCGCATTATCGCACAAATTTGAAACCAGGATATTCAGATCATAGATCTGCACTTTTTCTCCATGTTCCGATGGATTGTCAATCTCTGCATTCACCTCAAAATCAATTCCATATTTTTCTGCCATCTTTCTCTTTTGATTCAGCAGCAAATTCAGACTGTTATTGACCGTATAAGGTATGACCGCCAACTCTTCCATCGGGGTTTGATGGAGCTGCTCGAGATATCGGTGAAGCTCTTCATAATTTTGGTCTAGCACAAGGGTATCGATACAAAACAAATGCGTCGTATAATCATGGCGAAACTGCCGTATCGTCTGCTGCATCTCTTCCATCTGTTCCAGATACTGCTCCTGCATCTGAATCCACGTCTTCTGGGCAACGGTCACCTGGTTGATTTCTCCGATCTTGATAATCAAACTGACCATATAGTAACACGCTATCGGAACCAGATTACAGAAAACGGATAAAATTAATCCCTGAGTCAGAGCCGTCTTGTCATTGATCGAGTGTCTTAAAACATAAGTGACAATCGTATAGTCAATCACACAGACTCCTGCCATAAAGTACCAATATCCATTCATCACTTTTGTCCTTGCACGCATCACATCGATCATCAGAACTTTGACTTCTAAATACAAAATCCCCTTAAACACGATGCGCCGTACAATAAACAACATTCTCCACAGTCCCATATCCAGATACCAGTTGTCTGAGAGATAGTAGCTAATATATGTGACCAGATTTTCCTGTGAATAGACCATTGTAAAAAAAATCAGACAGACAAGTGCTTTGATCTGAATTTTTCCTTCGAAAAAAATACAGGCATAAATAAACGGAAAGACCAGCATGATTACAACATACGCATAAAAATTATTCTTGGTCACCCAATCTGTCAAAAACAAGAGAAAGGCAAACAAGGTTCCCTCTGTCGCCCACGATTTTCGCGATCGGTATTCTTTTTGTTTCGGTTCAAAAAAATTCTGAATCAGATAGATAAACAAAAAGGCATCCAAAAACTGACCGATAATATTGATGGCCTGTATATCCGGCAACTGATACAGCTGTCTGATTTGTCTGACATTTATCATTTTCTCCTCCCGTGCTGTTGCTCTTCCAGTTCTAAACCTCCTGACAAAATCTGCGTTTTACTTCCGCCACCTTGTTGCGGCTGAGCGGTAGTTCTTGACCATCATCCAAAATGACTTTATCATATTTGATCATATAGATCGCTCGCAGATTGACCAGAAAAGATCTGTGAATCCGGACAAAGCGGTATTCCTCCAATGTTTTTTCCATATCTGAAAGGGTGTTACGGATAAAAAATCCCCCATTTTTCGTCACAATATTGACGTATTTATCCTTCGCCTCCAGATACAGGGTATCGACGAGTGACATTTCAAACGGATGTCCCAATTCATCCCAAATCGTACATGTCTTTGGCTCCGCTTTCTGATATCGCTGACTCAGATCACTGACAGCCTGCTCAAGGTCTTCCTCAAATCTGCTCTTTCTGATAAAGAAAAACGGATGAACGCGAAGACTTTGAAACACATACTCTTCCTTTGCCGACACAAAAATCAGCACTGCCTCAGGCTGACTTTGCAGAATGATTTTCCCGAATTCCACTCCATTCATTTTCGGCATATCAATGTCCAAAAAATAAATTTCATACTCTTTCTCATTCTGCACGGTCTTCAAAAGTTCCACCGGGGAACTATATTCTTCCGTCACAACACAAATGCGATACTTTTGAAATACTTCATAAATTCTGCGCGACAGATAAGGAAGGACCACTTCCTCATCATCGCAGATCGCCACGGTTACGTTTTCTCTCATTTACGCCTCCAACAAAGTATCCCGTATTTTTCGTTCTCTTGTTTGTCTTGATCTATGCCTTTCTTCTATGTCGGTTCTGCCTTACTCTTCACCCCATTGTTTCAGTGTGCGCATGAATTGATCATTCACTTTCTGTCGATATAAGACAGCCCTTAAATTTTCTTTTAAGGTATCAGAATATGGCAGCACACCAGATCTCGCATCCGACTCATAGCGGAACACAAAGACGCCATTGCTGCACGGTGCTGGGACACTGATGTCACCTTTTTCTTTGATTTCCATTGCCGCTTCGATTGCTGGCTTCTCCCAGAAAATGCTGTCTTTATGGATACTCCAGCCTGTCTTCTTGTCATCGCTGTATTTTTCCATCAGATCCTTAAAGTTTGTGCCTTCCGCATATGCTTTCTGGATCTCATCTACCTTTTCCTGGACACTCTCCAGAATCTCTGCTCTCAATTTTGCCTCTTTCTCTGCATCGACTTCCGCCTTCGGTGCACCGTTTGCCTCATACAAAAGCTCCTTCAACTCTTTTTGCTTTTCAGCATCTCCTTCCAGACGGATATGTGTCACAGAGCGATAGCCGGCAGGAATGTAATAAGAGACATTGCCATATCTCGCCACAACTCTCTCGTACTGCGGGACATTGCCCTCAAATGCTTTCGTGTCTCTCTCCACAAAGCCGTCATACGTCTTTCTCACTTCCTCATCTGTCACCTGGACATCTCTTGTCGCATACGCCTGCACACGGTTGAAGATCTCATTGTTCATCAGGGCATAAAAAATCGGATCACTGTTTCCATATCCCTTTGCTGCCATATGCTCTCTTGCCTTTTTGTCCAATTCTTCATTTGACATAGACGGATTGCTCTTCTTGATCGCCTCTTTGCAAGTCTGAAGCAGCTCATTCCAGTTCTTCTTGGCAACCTCCTGAAGCTTGTCCTGCTGTTCCTTTGAGAACTGATCCAGCTTCAGATCCTTCGCCTTCATGCGCGCGATCCGTACCTGGATCAACATCTGAAGTGCCTGCTCTCTTAACTTCTGCTCCTCCTCCGATGTCACAGCCCTTCTCTTCTGTTTTTGGTAGTTCTGCTTCAAATACTCCGCACATCCCTCCACCTCTGATTCATAAATCTTTTCGCCTTTTACAATTGCTGCCACTTTTTTCATGATAATAATCTCCTTTTTCATCAATTCATTTCATTTTCTACACATTTATGGTATAATGTACACGTATTACATTCGTCGCATCCGCGACAGACTATGGGGGAATATGTATGAATACTTGGATCTTTTTTTTCGCAGACCTTTTATCGTTTTTTTTGATGCAAAAAACGGTACTTGACTCTTATCCCACCCACAAACGCTGGGTAAAGCATCCGACTGTCTGTCGCTATGCTTTTCTTTTTATTTTATTCCTTACCTATTTTCTTTGCAACAAATTTCACGCTTCTACTTTTTTACTCAATACACTGTTATACCCAGCCATGCTCGTTCTGTATTCTTTTGTGTTTCTCGACGAGAATATTTTTGCCTGCCTTTCTCAGACTCTACTTTTTATATCGATAAAATCCACCCTTCCGGGTCTTTTTACCGGGGCAACTGAGCTTTTGGACAGTTCTATGTTTTCTCCCATTTCCTCTGTTGTCTCATTCTGCGCCTCTTTGTTTGGTATTTCCGAGTACGGAGAGACTTCATTTTCCTATGATATCACAAGCCGTCTCCTCCCCTCGCTGACGATGATTATATTCTACTTTTATCTGACTCATTTTGCCGTCAAAGGGAAGGAAAAATTTCCTTTTTCCTACTGGATAACACTCTGCTTTACTTCCCTGTTCAGCATTGTCTGGGGATTTTGCTCTTATCCGGAATATTTTGCCGTAGAATATGCCACCTTGATACGCTGTACAGTATCTCTCGGTCTCTTGATCATCAACCTGATGGTCTATTACCTGTTTTATCGCATTACGACACAGTACAAAGAAAACCTGGAACTCAAAGTGCTCCAGCAGCGTATCTCCTTGGACAATGCCTCCAACGAAGAGATGAATCACCTGTATCTGAGTCTTCGCCAGGTACGCCATGATCTTTTGAACCACATAGGGATCATGGACAGTCTCCTAAAGGATAAGCATTATCAGGAACTGGAGAACTACTTTGCCTCCATCCAGCAAAATGAGTACCGCACTTTACACTATCTCGAGACAGGCAATATCGCAGTCAACGCACTGTTAAACCGTAAAGTTCAGGCGATCCAGGAACTGGAAATTCCAATCCACGCAAAGGTACTCATCCCTCCTCAGAGCAATATCGATGATACGGATCTGTGCGCCATTCTCGCAAACCTTCTCGACAATGCCTCTGAGGCTGTCCATGCTCTCCATCACGGATCCATAGAACTGTCCGTGGGACCGCACACAGGATATCTGGTCATCCAGAGTACCAATACCATAGAGGAAGATCCTCTGAAATCAAATCCTCTTCTCCATTCCACAAAAGGAAATTCTCCATTCCATGGATTGGGGCTGAAAATCGTCAAAAATATTGTCAAGAAATATGACGGCATGATCTCCATTGACACAAAAGATTATAAATTCTGTGTCAAAATCATGCTTCCGTTCACGGAGCGTGAACAGAAAGTATCCTGAATACAGATTCTCGAAAAAGAGTCGTCTTTTTCGTTACGTTATTGTAATATTTTCTGCTTTTTTTGTCAATATGCACGATTTGTTTCTCTCTCTTCTGGTCAAAAAATAGGATTCTGTTTAAATTTTTCCTATATATCTGAATTTTTTATGTTATAATTATAACAGAAAAATGATTTTGACTCATATGACCTTTTGAATCTGCTATCGACAGGTATATGACCTCAAACGATTTGCAATACCGATATACTTATATACAAGGAGGGGAACTGGTATGTACTTCAAAGTTGCAATTTGTGATGACGAGAAGGCTGCCCTTGAATATATCTCTCAGGCAATCGAGACACTGTTTGCAAACCTTCATCACACTGTCTCCATTGACTGTTTTTCCAGAAGCCAGCAGCTTTTGGAAGCTTTGCAGTCAGGCTCTAAATATCAAATGTATTTTCTCGACATTGAAATGCCTTCCTTAAATGGGATTGAGCTCGGAGACTACATCAATCAGTATAACCGAAATTTCTTTTACAATATTATCTATATCTCAAACCGTCTCGAGAAGGTATTCGACACTTTCCGTGTTGCACCTCTGCGCTTCATACGAAAACAGTATTTCTATGAGGAAATTCAGGAGGCTGTCAATGCCTCGATCGAATACATCATACAAAATGATGCAAATACCATTTCCTTTGAGACAGAAAAAGGACTTCTCTCACTGCCTGCCCAGAATGTGCTGTACATAGAGGCAAACAACAAATCACAGCTTGTCGTGACAACCACGGACACCTACACCGTTCTCTCGTCCATCAATAAGCTGGAGGAAGATTTAAAGCCAAAAGGATTCATACGGATTCACCGCTGTTATCTGCTAAACTGCTCTCACATTTACCTGATTCAGCAAGATTCCATCCTTCTCGACAACCGCACCTCCATTCCTGTCAGCAAGAAGCGCCGCAAGGAAGTGAAGGAGGCGTTTTTAAACTTTTCTGTCTGAGCAGCACCATGTGCCGCTCTCAAAAAAGCAGAAAAAAGCAGGGAAGCTCCCATCATTTCACGGAAAATTCCCTGCTTTCTATCATTTACATTCTGTTATTCGATGTCGCCTTTCTCAGCTGTCACATATGTCTTCAAATCAAACTGAGAATTCCATGATTTCAGCTCAATTTCATCGCCATAGAGCACCTTCATGTTCTGTGTCTGCATTACCACTTTCAGAATATCGATGGCACATTTCTGGAGATCTCCAACGTAAATGCGGTCATTATCCACATAGGTTCCTTTGTATTCTGTGATATTTCCATTCCCATCTGTCTTTGCAACATAGTAGATGATCTCCTGTGGGCAGTCACTCGCTGCCTGCGTATTGTCTTTCCAGTAGGTCGGCATATATCCAACCACTTCCCATCCTTCTTCGATGTACTCATCTGGAAGAATCGTATCTGCTGACTCCACCGTCTCTGGCACGAAATCGCCCCACAGGGATACGAACGTCTTATGTGGTCCGTATGCCAGCTCACTGCTGACCTCAATCTCTCCGTTGTCCAGGAAGTCTGGCTCTGTCCATGCCACTTTGTTGAATAATTCATACCATCTTCCGCCCGGCATCATCAGATCATTGCCTGCGTGCATGGAATCCGGCGCAGGTGCGCTTGCCTCCCAGTCTGTACATACAAGACCTTCAAAGTTCCACTCGCCTCTCAAAATACTCGTTGTCAGATCATAATTTCCTGCCGTGAACAGCCCCTGCACTACATTATAAGAAGTCATAATTGCCATCGGCTGAGAAGATTTCACAATGATCTCGAAGCCTTTCAGATATAATTCTCTCTCTGTTCTCTCAGATGCCACTGTGTTGACATGCGAACGACCCGTCTCCTGATTGTTCATTGCGAAATGTTTTACCATACATCCTACGCCAGGGACAGACTGTACACCATTGATCGTCGCTGCTGCTGAGAATCCTGTGATGACTGGATCTTCGGAATAGTACTCGCCGTTTCTTCCGCAGAGTACATTTCGGATCAGGTTTGCGCCAGGTGCCAGCCAGATCGTACAGTCAAAGTTTGCCAGATCGTACCCTGAGCAGGTGCCACACTCATACAGTAAATCGAGATTCCAGGTACTTGCCATCACTGGGCTGGATGGGAAAGCTGCGGTCACCGTGATTCCTTCGCTGTCCTCTGTCGCATCCTCACCCGTGTAGGCGATCGAATTTTTGATTACCTTTCCAGGTCCATCGTTCATGTTCATGGTCGGAATTCCAAGACTTCTCCACTCTTCCTTATCCCATGTCTCCAGAGATCTTCCGTTTTCATATTTTGACTCACTGTGGAGGGATTCTTTCATGATATCCAGGTTACAGATATCTGCACTTCCTGTCCAGACATCGTCGTCATAACTGCTGAACAGTCCCGTAAAATCATGTGCGCCGGAGCGCTGTGTCCCTGACACCCAGTCAAAGTTTTTGTTTGCAGCTGCTCCATTTACCAGGAAAACCAGCTGTTCGGTCGTCATATTTCCCACAAATTCTTCTAATGTATACTCTCCGTTGTAAACTCCGAGAAGATTCATATCTTCCTTCTCCTCGACTACTTCTACAACTTCCTCGTATCCTTTTCCGTCGTTGTATCCATTGGCGCCTGTCTTATCGGTGTAAATCGGTGTGATCGTCGATGTCAAAGGATAGGTGTAAAACTGTGGATTTGCATAATAATCCATCATATTTTCCAGCGTTGTCTTACTGTCATCCCACGGAATATATCCGCCTGTCTGCATTGCCTCTGCTGCCGTGGCCTCGCGAATGCCCTCCGTGCTGCTTGCTCCTGTCTCGACGGAAGTCACACTATTGTAGTATGCCTCTTCCTCTGCTTCCTGATCCAGCATTGCCTGTGTCCGGTACGTTGTCACCGTTTCATCATCGTACTCAGAAGCATTATTTTCTGTCGGAATGTCTGAGGCACTCAGGCTCAGTCTCTGTGCATTTTCAATCTGCTCTTGTTCTCCTTCGTATGTGTAAGAAGCGATCTTCTCCCCGTTTTCCTGATATTTTGAAAGCTCATCCACCTCACGGATTGCCTCTAACTGATTGCTCAAAACCTCTGTCACAGCCATCCCATCCAGCGTGATCACTGCTGCAACTTCTGTATTTCTCGAGGAATCGCCGACACGGATCAGATAATCGCCTGCCTCCATAATATAGGAAGCGCGCTCTTCTGAATATGAGGACATTTCTGTCGTGTCAAATGTGATGGTCAGCTCCTGAGACTGTCCAGGCTCCAACTCATCAGTCTTTGCGTACGCTGCAAGTTCCTGATATGCTTTCTCTAACTCTCCGTCCGGGGCAGAGAAATAAACCTCGACGACTTCCTTTCCGGAATATGTATCGCCTGTGTTCGTCACTTTCGCCTTCACCGTAACTTTTTCTGCATCCACACTCACATCAGTCGTCTCGATATCAAAATCTGTGTAGGATAAGCCATATCCGAACTCGTACATCGGCTCTACATTGAAGGTATCAAAATAGCGATATCCAACATAGATGCCTTCATCATAATCCACGTCATTTACGGAGACCGCAAACGTATTGGAGGAAGAGTAATCTTCATATTCCTTTGCCCAGGTATACGTTGTCTTTCCGGACGGTGTCACAGTTCCTTCCAAAATCTCCACCAGCGCTGCTCCGCCTTCTACTCCGGCTTCTCCCATCATCACCAGCGCATCGAGACCTTCGATCTCCTGATAAAAATTTGTGTCGATCGCACAGACGCAGTTCATGACAACGATCGATGTCTCAAAATTCTCTGCCATCTTTTTGATATTCTCTTTTTCGATGTCCGTCAGATAATATTCTTCGAGTGTGCGGTCTGTGTTTTCCTCTGAATCTCTTGCAATCACATAGATCGCCACATCTGCCTCAGAGGCACTTGATACCATCTCGTCTGTCAGAGGTCCATCCTTTAACGTGCTCGCCATCATTCCCTGCCAGTCAGCGCCGCTCGAATCGGATCCTTCCTTGTATCCGTCCTTATATGCCTCCAGAAAATCATAAGAGGTCAGTTCATATCCCGCTGCCTCCAGTGCCGTACTGATCTTTGTCCCGTCACCTGTTCTCTGGCTCTTGTTTCTCGCCTCCAGGGTATTTGTCGCTCCGAGTCCGAACAATGCAACTTTCTTCACATTCTCTTTGTTCCATGGCAGTACACCGCCTCTGTTGTCGAGTAAAATAATTCCTTCCTCAGCAGCTGTCTTGGCAAGACTTCTCGCATACGCTTCCTGATAGCCGCCTAAATATTTTCCATCCTGGCTCACCACATCTGCCGCCATGACTGGCATGACACTGCCACATACCATCGCACCGGTCATCATCGCAGCGGACCATTTTTTCCAATGATTCATATTGACCCTCCTTTATTTTTATCATATTCTAAACCGATCCGGTTACTCTCTAAAAATTATTCTTTATGCTTCCTTTTTGATCTCGCTCTGCGAAATCCATCTGCGCAGATCACACGCAAGCATTTCCTTTGCCCGCTTTGCGCGCAGATTCCCTTTCACTTTCTCCATCCATTCTATGTTGAGCACAGCCCCTTCTTCCACACACCTTCTCATCTCTTCACTGATTTCTTCTCTGCTGATCTCCACTTTTTTCTGATAGGTGCGCATCATGCGGTCATACACAATCTCCATCCTGCTATTTTCCACAAGCTGACGGATCGAGTATCCGTTTGCTCTCAAAAATCGTTCTGCTTTCTGGAATGCTTCAAGTTCTGAGAACGCTTTTTTCTCTTTTAAGATCTGATTTTTATAGTGATTGACCGTCTGATTCCAGAAATATTCTGCTCTTGCCCGGATCGTCTTCTGTTCTTCTTTCGTAAATTCCGCCAGACCCATCTGTGCCGCTTTCTGCTCCAATACAACGGTCTGGATCATACTCTGCTGGGCAAGTTTTTCTATTGTCCCGCGGTCTATCTTTTTTTCCATTGCTTCGTTTGTCCATTCCCAATAGCGCATGGAAAGCTGATACTCTCTTTTTGAAATTGTTTTTTGATTGATACTGACAATTCTCTCCATATCTTCCCTCCTCGCGGCGCGTCTGCCGCGGCATCCTATATTTTCGCTCTTATCGACAAAATTTCCAGCTGCCTCTCTGCAAAAAAGGGGGAAAATTTTGCAGAGAAGCAGCCAGAAATCATGTCAATGTTCTGTTATGGCTGCCAAATGGGCAAAGGATCCAAAAGGTTTTGCCTCAGTGGACAATCGACACTATATCTTTTATTCCACTGTGATGTCTTCTGACAAGGTCAGATGATCGGATGCTGTTCCTACATAGATCGTTCTCGTTCCAGTTGCCACCGTCCATTTGTCTTTTGTTCCATCTTCGTTTTCGTTGTATTCTGTCTGCAGTGTGTTCCAGTAAGACAGAGATCTCTCCGATACCTGAATGGTGATCGTCTGGCTTTCACCCGGCTGCAGCACTTCGGTGCGTTCAAATCCACAGAGCTGAATCTCAGCTGACATAATTCCTTCCGGCACATCTGCCTCTCCTAAGTATACCTGTGCAACCTCTGCTCCTGCCACAGATCCGGTGTTTGTGACAGTGAATGTCACATCGTATCCATACTCTGCATCTGCTGTCTCTTCCACGATCAGATCTGAATATTCAAATGTGGTGTAGCTCAGTCCATGACCAAAGTCAAATGCCGGCTCCACATCATTCTTGTCATACCAGCGATATCCAATATAGATACCCTCTGCGACCGTTGCATCTTTCAAATTATCAGAAAGACCATTGGAAATGCGGTCTAAGTTTTCACCTGTCGCGATGTTAAATGCTTCCTGTGAATAAGAGATCGATGTATCCGTCCCTTTCTTGTGGAAGGTGATTGGCAGTTTACCGCTCGGGCTTACCTCTCCGAGAAGCAGATCGGCTGTCGCTGTTCCCACTGCCTGACCTCCGAACCACATCTCAAGGATGCCGTCCACCTCGTCAGCCCATCCGTTTCCGTCCGGGAAGTAAGTTTGATCACACAGTGCAATATTGCTTGCCGTGTTGAGCACTACAATCACCTGGTTGCCATTTTCTTTTGCAGCTGCAATCACATCCTTTAACAGTTTCAGCTGATCTTCTGCCAATGCTCTGCTTGCTGGTGTCAACTCTTCATCAGATGGCTCATCCCAAGGCATTCCGCCGCCGCCCTCTGTGTTTCCTGTCGTGTTGTCATACGCAAAGAAGATGACTTTATCGTTTTCTTTCGCTGCCTGGACAGCTGCATCATAATCACTCTGAACCTGTCCTTCTGGAATCCAGGAGAGGCGAATCTGCATATCCTTGATATCGGCAAGGTCAGTCGGCATATCCACTCCTGTGATCTCGATCTTATAGCGCTTTCCTGCCTCCAGATTCATGGTGACTGCTGTTCCGATTCCCATACCTTCCCGGGAAGAAATCAGATTGTTCCATCCCCACTGGGCACCCTGACGGCTGCCGGCACCTGTGCTTACCGACTGTCCATCCACCTTGCAGTTCACACTGCCGCCGATCGACTGGAGAATAAAGGAGTATTCTCCCGATTCCGGAACTTCCAGCCAGCCTGTCCATGTGTAAGCTTCTCCGTCTGTGATGGCATTTCCTGGCTGTACAGCATCTTCCTCATCCGCATTCTCAAAGTCTCTTCTTCCGTCTGCGTGGATGCCAACCGTAAAGTCGATCACTGGGTCAATCGCTGCCACTTCATCGAGACTATAAACTTCACCGCTCTCTTGATCTTTGACCATAAAGTAAGCTTTCTTCGTGTCTGAGACATCCTGTACATAAACCGATTCATTGCTCAGACCATTCATCTCCCAGATATCAGAGGATGCAAAGACACCTGTGCCATCCGGTCCTGGGACATATTCCGGAAGCTCATCGCTCTCTGGCTCTGCCTCTGTCTCTGGCTGTGCCCCTGGAGGTCCAAACATTCCGCGGGAATTCTCCGCCACAACACCGTAAGTACGTACAAATCCATGCTCATCTCCGTCTTCTGAAGTGTAGATATATTCTTCCGGAATCGTCGTTCCAACCATGTCAATTCCGTTATAAGTTGAAATATTTGCGTCACTTCCGACGATCTTCTGCATTGCCTCATACGGTCCGTCGATATAATTCACAACACCATAGGAGCGCTCTGCACCTGTTCCGGTAAACGCATACGTTGCTCCCATTCCAATCATTGCGACTGATTTTTCTCCTGTATAGTCCTCGCTTGTCAGAGGAAGTGCATTGTTATGATTCTGAAGTAAGACCGCACCGCTCTCAGCAATTTCTTTTACCACTTCATTTGCAGAATCCATATACTCCTCTGTATAGTCTTCCGCATAGCTGTTGATCAGTGTGATCGCTGTGGATGCATCCGCACAATCTCTGTCCACATCGCGTTTTACTCTCGCCTCTCCGTCTACATAATAGATATTGGAATAAGAATAATACAGATATCCTGCAACGCCGTAAGCATATAAGTTATATTTTACGTTCTGAACGATCTCATCGAACGTACCTTCTCCAGCTTCAATTGCTGCCTCAATATTTTCCTTTGAATTTCGGTCTGCTGCCGGCATCGCCATCGTGTTGCCCTGGAAAACACTCATCTCTTTCTGTCCGCCCCAGTCACAGCAGATCATACCCTTGAATCCAACCATCTCTCTGAGGACATCAAGATTGATGTAATCATTGCTGTCAGTAAACTCACCGTTTTCTGCTGTAAATCCCGGAACTTCAATACTGTTATATGTCGTCATAACCGATGCCGCATTTCCAAATTTGATCGCATACTCAAAAGAAGTCACATAGAACTCATGGAAGGTCTGCTCGTCGATGGAAACGTTGACACCGGTATCTCCGTTCGTTCCATATCCGGCATAATGTTTGATCATCGCTGCGACACCTTCTGACTGGACACCAGCCACCTGCTGTGCTCCGAGTGTTCCTGTCAAAAATGGATCCTCTCCCATCGTATCCTTTGTTCTGTTCCAGTGACCCGTTCTGACAACATCCATCTGTGTTCCAAGCTGGAAGTTTGATCCGATAGTTCTGTTGTCTGCACCTTCCACCTCACCGTAAGCATAGGCAAGCTCTTCACTGAATGTGGAGCCTAAAGACATATTCACCGGGAATCCGGTTGTCTCATAGATCGATGTCACACCGGCCGGTCCATCGTGATAGTAAGACTCCGGCACACCCAGCTCCGGGCATCCTGTCGCATATCCCGGGTTACCCTGGATTGCTGTCTTCTCATTGTTTCCTGCGATCATAGTATAGAAACAATCTGTATCTCCATCGGCAAGCAACGTATTTACAATCGCATCCACCGTGAGATTGATTTCCTCTTCCGTCATCTCAAGACCTCTTGCCAGAGCCTCTCTGCTGTATGAGTCAGGATATTTCACTGTCGTCTCTAATTCTTCTGCTTTTGCTGTCTCGTCACCTGCCGGTGCATCAGCCGGTGCAGCCACTTCCGCCCCATTCACCGGAATCGCTCCCAGAATCATCCCAGAAGCCAGAGCAAACGCCATCACTTTTTTAAAATTCATATTTACCTCCTATCCCGCATTTCCTGCGCTGTCAATTGGGAACTGTCAAACTTTTTCATTTTCCCTCGCCTCGATTGTCTTTTTCTATCGATGTCATTATTCTAGCATCTTCCCTTTTTTTATTTAAGGTGACGAAAGTGCCGTTCACACCCGAAAACGTATCGTTCACACTTTTAACACTGCCGAGCGAAAAACAGGCAAAAAAAATCACTCAAAAAACAGTTCTCTGTCTTTTGAGCGATTTTTTTCTTCTTAATTTCCACACTCGATACTGATCTCATTAAACTTCTCGAGCAGTTTGTCCACATGCAATTTCTTTTTCTCTTCTCCTGCCACATCGATCACCGTCTCTCCCTGATGCATCATCAAAAGCCGGTCTCCATACTCCACCGCATATCTCAGGTTATGGGTGACCATGATCGTCGTCAGTTTCTTCTCCGCAACAATCTTTCCCGTCAATTCCATGATGCGCTCTGCCGTCTTAGGATCCAACGCTGCCGTGTGCTCATCAAGAATCAAGAAATCAATCGGTGTCAGCGTGGACATCACTAGCGACATCGCCTGTCTCTGTCCGCCGGAAAGTGTTCCTACCTTTACGTTGAGTTTATCTTCCAGCCCCAGGTTCAGCTGGCTTAAACATTCTTTGTAGTAATTAATTCTCTCTCTGTTCGTACCTCTCGACAGCCCGAAAAACTTTCCTTTATTGTCCGCCATCGCCATATTTTCCAACAGCGTCATATTCGGGCATGTCCCCATCGCGGGATCCTGATACACCCTTCCGATTCTCTTTAATCTCTGATACTCTTTCTCTCTCGTGATATCATGACCGTCAATCAAAATCTTTCCGTCATCGACATCGATGCTCCCGCAGATCAGATTCAGCATGGATGTCTTTCCCGATCCATTACTGCCGACAACAGCGACGAACTGCCCATCTTTCACTGTCAAGTTGAAATCTTCAAACAGGCACATCTCATTGACGGTTCCGGGATTATAATATTTTTGAATATGTTTCAGCTCAAGCATAATGTTTCACCTTCTTCTTTCGATCCATGCTGATAATCAAAATCAACAGGAATAATACTGCCGTGATCAGCTTCATCGCCTGCGGGTTAAAGAACTTGATAGCCAGTGCCACACACGCCTTGTACAGGATCGCTCCCACAAACACTGCTGTCGTCGCCTTCACCTTCGGGAATTTTTTAAACATCGCTGTCCCGATAATGACACTCGCAAGACCGATCACCATTGCTCCCGTTCCAGATGAAATGTCAAATACTTTCTGCTCCTGGCAGAACACACATCCGCTCAGGGAAACCAGACCGTTTGCGATCGCCAGTCCCAAAATCTTTACATTGCCTTTATCTTTTGCAAGTGAAGTGACCAGTTTATCATTGTCCCCCACTGCGCGCAGCAGATATCCTGATTTCGTCTGCAGATACAAGTCAAGCAATATTTTGCTGATCAGCACAACGATTAAAATCAGCGCTACCTTAGCGTATCCTGGAGTGGTATCTCCGAAGATACCCGTCAGCATTTTATTTTTAAACATGGTCTCTTTCGAAAAAAGTGGAACATTGTTTGTCCCTGCAATCTCCAGATTGACCGTATACAGTGCAGTCATCATGATGATTCCAGAAAGCAGATCACGGACTTTGCACTTTACATGGATCAGACCGGTGCAGACTCCTGCGAGCGCACCCGCCAAAAAGGCGATCGGAAGTGTCAGATAAGGATTGACTCCCCTAGTGATCAATGAAGCCGTCACTGCGGCTCCCAGAGGGAAACTCCCATCCACGGTCAAATCCGGAAAATCCAATATTTTATATGTGATATAAACTCCAAGTGCCAGGATTCCATAAATCAAACCCTGTTCCACCACGGTAAGTGCAAAGTTCATCGCTGCTTCCTCCATCTTCTTTGATCAAATGATCTATTCTGCTGTAATCTCCGTAAATGTCTCCACTGCACGCTCAAGCATGGTATCTGGAATCTCAATTCCCAGGTTCTCTGCGACTGCCTCGTTGATATACAGATTGCTCTCTGTCAACAGTTCATACGGCATCTCCTCAGCTTTTACCTCACCTTTTAAAATTTTTGCTGCCATTCTTCCAGTATCTTTTCCGAGGTTGATATAGTCAAGACCCTCTGCGGCAAGACATCCGATTTTGACCTGCTCAATCTCACTTCCGAATACCGGAATTTTTCTCTCGTTTGCCTGTTCCAGAATTGCCGGCAGAGAACTTACCACCGTATTGTCTGTTAAGTTTGTCAGACAGTCTACTTTGTCAAGCAGATCTGCTGTCGCAAGTGCGATCTCTGATGTGCTGGTGACACCTGCAAGTTCAATCTCAAACCCGTACTCTGGTGCAAGTTCTTCATACTGTGTGATGCTGTAGACTGAGTTTGCCTCACTCGTTGTATATAAAATTCCGATCGTCTCTGCCTCTGGCATAATCTCGCGGATCATCTTTAACTGTGCCTCCACAGGAAGTTGATCACTTGTACCTGTCACTGCTCCTACCGGGTTGCCGTCCTCATCGGCAAGTTCTGCCTGCTCAGGGTTGGTTACAGCGGTATAAATCACTGGAATCTTGGTATCCATCGCTGCATTGTAGGCTGACTGAGCACTTGGAGTCGCGATCGCACAGATCAGGTCCACACCGTCATTTACAAAGCTCTGTGCAATCTGGTATGCCGTTCCCATATCAGCGGCTGCGTTGTTGACACGCACAGTCAGGTTCTTTCCTTCCTCAATGCCTTCCTCCTTCAGTCCCTCCAAAAAACCCTGTCGGCAGTTATCCAGAGAACCATGCTCTGCGAACTGAGAAATTCCAATTGTATAAGATGGCTCTTCCGCCATGCACACACTTCCTGCTCCTAATACAGCAACTGCTGCTGCCATTGTTCCTAATACTGCTGATATCATTTTCTTTTTCATACTTGTGTTCCCCTTTCTTTTGTCCTATCTTTCCTGCACGACATGTCAGCCAAACATGGCGATCTTCTGGGAAATCTTCTCATCCACTCTCTGATCGGATAACAAAAAAACCGCCTCAAACTATTTCTAGTTTGAGACGGTAATAAAATCTTTATTATCGCGGTACCACTCAATTTGACGATTGTCCACTCTCTTGCGCACGTCTATGCACTCCTGATTGATAACGGGTTCGGTTCCCGACGGCGCCTACTCTTCACATTTCGGACCGTCCTCGAAAGTCCATTCGGCAATGAAATCCATACGGCAATCCCACCATCTGCCGCTCTCTGTGCTCTCTCTCAAAGCTTACTCCTCTTTCTCATCGGTTTTTCGTTTAATTTTCCTTGATGTGTATAGTCTAATACGAATTGTTTTATTTGTCAATCTTTTTTTCGTTCTTTTTCCCCCTGCGCAGGAAGTATACGCGATCTCGTATGTGTAGCGCGTCACGGGAACTGTTTTTGCTGATCCCAGCGTTCAAAAAAATCGTCAAAAAATTTTATAGCAACTCAATATCCATTCTCATCTTTTAGAAGAATCACGGTCGTGAATACCGAATCGGTACTGCTTGTCTTATAGACCCCGTCATATTTTTCCACAATATTTTTTACAATTTTTATTCCCAGACCATGAACATCCTTTTTACCCTTGTTTGTCACAAAGTCGGGATTTTTTTCCATGACATTAAAAATCGTAGAGTTTTCCGCTTCAATCTGCAGATATGCTTTTTTCCTCACAATTTTCAGTCTCACAAACCCGTCCTTCACCTTTGCCGCCGCCTCGATCGCATTGTCGCACAGGTTCATAACCAGCATATTCAGATCGTAAATCTCCACGATCCCGTTTTCTGGCAGAGCCGCCTCCACTTCAAAATGGAGTCCCAGTTTATCTGCCATTCTCTTTTTTTGTCCCAGAATCAGATTGAGACTTTTGTTTTCTGTATAGTTTACAATCTCATTTTCATTGGAAGGCTGCATACTGATATTTGCAAGATATTCCCGCGCCTCCTCGTACTCCCCAGCTTCCAGAAGGGTATCCACGCACAGGAAATGTGCCTTGGAATCCCGCTGTGCCTGTCTGAGTGATTCCTGAAGCTCCATCATCTGCTCCAGATATTGATGTTGGATTTTCAAATATGTCGCCTGTACCACATTCGTCTTTTGAATCTCACTGTTTTTCAGCAGGACACTGATAAACAGATAAAATACGACAGGAATCATCACCCAGCTGATCGGCAGCAAAATATCGCTGACCCTCCAACTGTTGCTTCTTGACAGAATCCCCATGATCTTCTGTGCCGCAAAATTTTCAACCAGGCAGACACTGCCTAACATCAACCAATACCAGAGGGACAATCTGCCCTCCATTTTCACTCCATGATATGCCAAAAAATTTCCGATTGGAATCAGCAAAAACTTCATGCAGACACGCCGTATAAAGAAAATCGTCAGCCACTGGAGATCTGTGAGCAACGGAAAAAACAGGTTCCCCACCATAATCCCCATATGCTCCAGTGAAATCAAGATACTGAAAAATGTGATACAAATGATCAGCTTCTCGTAAAACTTTCCTCTGTAAAAATAAATCGAATAGCCAAATGGAATCCCGATCATGACCGTCACATACCAGATCATATTATTATTCGTGATGAGATCAATTCCAGCCAAAGCAGCCGTGTATAAAACCACCGCCGCGATCCACTGTCCTTTTTTTTCTGTCTTTCCTTTTTTTAAGGTAAAAATTTTACGGATAAAATAAAAGAATACGATTGCCTCCATCAGCTGTCCCACTGTGTTCACTGTCCAGACCCACGGATTACGGAAAAGATATTCGCTGCTCTGTAAATTGATCATATTTCTCACCTTGCCTTCTTCTGTAAAGGGAATCTTTATAAGAAAATTATAATTATTTTCTGTCTTTTTGTCATCTCGTATTGAGTCTATTCACTCCCAAAAACAGGCTTTTCACTCTCAATGTTTTCCTCAAAAACATTCCTGACAAGTTTCCCTTCATTTTCCCTTTGCATCATTCCACTGCCCGCACCCGCGCATCATTCCTATTCTTTTATCGTCTCCTGCATATTCCACTGGATCTTCGCCACATTTTCCGCCGTAACCTTCTGGTACGGCAATCTGATATACTTTCCGTCAATCAGCTCAATCTCCTCCGACAAAGATTCCCCGCTGACCAGGGAATACGCCAGATCCAGCATCCTTTCTGCCTGTCCTTTTCCATCATTCAGAACTGTTCCCAGCATCTCACCATTTGCAACTGCCTCCAGACCGACTTCTGTCCCGTCTATCCCCAACACATACGGCCATGGTGTCCCGTTGTCTTTTGCCTCTCTCTTTGTCCCCAGCTCTTTTTTGAGTGCATCGATCGCTCCCAGTGCCATGTCGTCATTGTTCGCAAATACCACTTCAATCTCATTTCTATAACTTGACAGGAATTGTGTCATCTTGGTCTCAGCCTGAGACCGGCTCCAGTTTGCAATCTCATCAGCAAGCTTTTCTACCTTATATCCTGCCTTCGTGATCTCATCGATCACATACATACTCCTCACAATTGAATCTTGATGTCCTGCTTCCCCTTCCAGCATGACATACTGAATTATGCCGTCTCCGTTTCGATCCACCGAAGCAAAATCTTTTTCACACTGTTCAATCAAAATTTGTCCTTGAATCTGACCTGACTTAAAAGCATCCGCGCCGACGTAGTACAGTTTATCCCAGCGCTCCAGTTCTTCTTCCACTAACTCACGGTTGAAAAAAATAATCGGCATGTCTGCTTTCTTTGCCTTGTCAATAATCGTGGAGGCATCTGTCCTGTCTACTAGATTGATACAAGCCACATCAAAATTGCGCTTGATAAACTCATCATTCTGGTCATTCTGAACCAGCTGACTTTTGTTGGCATCCTGGATCTCCAGTGTGATTGTGATATTCCAATCTTTTTCTTTCTCTTTCGCATAAGACTGCAGCCTGGAGATCACTTCGGTCAAAAAAGTATCATACTGGTCATAGACGCTAATTCCAATTTTCAATTCCGCTCTTTTTTTCTCTTTGCCTGGAAAATTCGAAGTAATCCCACATCCGCTTACACACAGCACCACTCCGCAGATTCCCGCCATACAAATCATTTTTTTTGCTCTTTTTTTCATGTTTCTCTCCCATGCCGCCTGCTGCGAGGCTTAAATCAGGGACAGATCGTCAGGATCAGTTGATCGGAAACAACAGTCTTTGATTTTCCTCTTCATACAGCGTATCTCTTGTCACAATCTTGTACATAATCGTCTCTGTCATGTACTCTTTTTCCCGAGTTTTTTTGTTCATCAGCCTGTTCAGACCCAGATATCCCATATTGAACTCATTTTGATACATCAAAGCTGTCAGATTTCCCTTGTCCAATCCACTCACAATTTTCTCGGTACTTCCAAAACCATATTTCAGGTTCGTTCCTTGTCCTCTTCTCACCGATGCATCAATCAAAGCTTCCGTGGCATATTTATCCAGTGCAACCACGGCAACTCCATCGCCCTTCTGGTTGATCATTTTCTCAATCAGCAATGTGAGATTATAATCCCCTGCCGAGCGACTCCATTCCATGATCTGAATATTTTCCTGAGCCTCCAGATAATCTTTTAGCCCCTGGTACCGCAAAACGACACTGGAACGCTTCATAAACTCACAGATAATCGCCACAGAATACTCCTGCGATTCCTCGCCAGGCTTTTGCTGATTTTTCAAATCTTCCACTATTTTTTTCCCCAGCTCTCGTCCCATGGCATAATTATCCGCTGTGATGTCAGCATCCTCTGTGCCAATCCCTGTCTCAACCGTCACAATCGGTATCCGCGTTTTCATATCTTCCACGGTTTCCTCAAGCGCCGCGCTGTCGACAGCAGCAAGCAAGATTCCTTCTGCCCCGTTTTCTTCCTCCCTTTTTAAAAGCGATATGGCGTCCTCCGCTGTTCCATTTTGTGGCAATGTCACATAGTTGACATCCACCTGGGCATCGTATGCCGCCTGTTTGATTCCTTCTAAGAGAGATCTCCAGTCGTTCTCTGTATTTTGATACAGAATGACAGAATAATTTTTTCTTTCCATATTTTTTCGATATCTCGTGAATTCTGTACCGATCAGCAGAATCAGCCCTGCCCCCGCCAACAAAATCAAAATTTTGATGCGGGCTTTTTTGTTATCTTTCACGGTGCCGCTCCTCCTTTTTCTGTTCCATGTACTCTTCCGTCTTCGGAAGATGGATCCGGATCAACGTTCCCTCATCTGGCTCACTCATGATAGACAGACCATAGCTTTCTCCAAAATACAGTTGAATTCTCTGATGGACATTGCGCAGTCCAATGCCGGACCCTTTACTTCTGACTCTTGTATTGTCTGTCAGAAGATGCTCCACCTGTTTCTGCGGCATTCCAAGACCATTGTCCTCCACTTCGAGATAAATATCCTCATCACAGCTATACGCACGGATATAGATTTCCCCGTCTCCATCCATAAATTCCATGCCATAGTAGATTGCATTTTCAATCAGAGGCTGGATAATCAGCTTAATCGTCATATATTTTTCGATTCCTTTTTCGATCTCAAAAAATGCAGTAAACTTATTTTTATAGCGGAATTTCTGGATATCCAGATAATTTCGTGCATGTTCCATCTCATCTCCTATGGTGATGATATTTTTGCCTTTTGACAGACTGATACGCAGCAATTTTCCAAGCGCCTGTACCATCGAGATTGCATCTTCATACTGCTCAGCCTCAATCATCCACATAATGGAATCAAGAGTATTGTACAAAAAGTGCGGGTTAATCTGCGACTGCAGCGCGTCGAGCTCACTCTTTCGCTTCTTTTCCTGCTCTACCACAATGTCATCCGCTAATTGTCTCATCTCCTCCACCATGGACTGGATAGACTGTCCCAGATGCTGGATCTCATGCGGTCCCCCGATATAGATATCAGTGGAGTCCTCTTTCTCAATTTTCTTGACAGACTCCTCCAATTTTTTGATCGGCTGCACAATCTTCAGTGATACGAGCTGATTTGCGAAGACAATCAGACAGATCGCCAGAATCATAATCACCATGACCATCACCTGGTTCTGTGAGAATTTTTCTGAAATCTCATCTTTTGGAGTCACGCTGACAATCTTCCATCCCGTATAACCCACAGTCTTGACGACGACCATCCTCTCTTCTGATCCAAAAGTTTCCCAGTAAATTCCATCGTCGTATGTTGCTGCTCTCTGATTATTTTCTCTCAGCAGGTTTGAGAAGATCAAGTTTTGTTTTGGGTGGTAAATAATTTTTCCATTGCTGTCAATCAAGTAGATATATCCTAATTCCTGGTTATTCGCCTTCGTAAATAACTGTTTAATTCCGCTGAAATCCATGTCAACCAGCAAAATGCCCATCTCCATGTTGCCATTGTATGTCAGCTCCACCCCTCTGCTCAGAGAAATGACCCAGTAATATCTTCCATTCGTGTTTTCAAAAAGATTCTGCACATGGAAATCAGAAAAATGAAGGTTTTCCATCTTGTCAGCTGTCTGAATGAACCAATCCTGTTGTGTGACATCTACATTCGATTTCAGATTTGAATATGGCACAGATCCAACTAAAGTTCCATCCATCTTAAAGCAGGCTAAGCTCACCAGATTGTCCTTATTCGCCTCATATAACAGATTCATCTCTTTATCCATATTCTCGGAGGCAAGATCCATGTTTTTGATCACGCTGTAATACATAGAATCGGAGATTCTCATCATATTTCTGAGGTACATCGTCAGATTAATCTCCACCTGGTCCAAGAGCTTTTGGTTGGTCTCCATCAGAATATTCTGTGAGGAGCTGTTATATCCCTTGTAGGAAAACAGCCCCAGAAAAATCATGCCGATCACAGTGACCAGCGTAAAGGAGATACTGATCAAAAATTGGAGACTCCTTGTCACATAAATATTCTTTATCTTGTACCACCAGTTTTCAAACCATTTCCATATCATCTAGTTTTGTTCCTTTTCTCTCATCGCCCTGTATTTTGAGGGAGAAATGCCATATTCTTTTTTAAACACATAGCTAAAATAGTTGGGTTCCGTGTATCCGACTGCCTCCGCAATGACATACGTCTTGTCCTCCGTCGTCATCAAAAGTTCAATCGCATGCTCCAGCCGCACTTTTGTCAGATACGCCGAGAATCCGCGCCCTACTTCTCTCTTAAAAATGGTCGAGAAATAGGCTGTGCTCACATTCAGATAACGGCAGAGCGTCTCCGCTGAGAGATCGCTCTCTTTATAGTGCGCCTCAATATATTCTTTCGCCTTCTCTGTCAGCTTTGTCGTAGAATCACTGCGCTCATGGCGAAGTGTTCTTCTCAAATTCGTGCACACTTCCCTGAGCCACTGCTCTAACTCCTCAAGGGAAGAAAACTGGTACACTTCTTGCCATGGTATCGTGTCCGACCCAAAAATCTCCCGCGTGCTCAGCTTATATGCCCTTCCGATTTTTGTAAATTCTGTGAGAAGTTCCATGCAGGCAATCTGGTACTGATTTGGCGTCACCGCTTTATCTCTCAGATTATCCACAAACTTTCGGATCGCCCTCTCTGTCTCCTCGCGCTCTCCAAGCTTTACTGCCCGCAGAATATCCTGATAATCAAATTCCTGGAAAGGCACCGAATCTTCCGGGCTTGGCTCAATATCATTGATGTAGATCACCTGATTGCTTCCCCCAAGAATTGCCCGGTATTCCATAGCATTTTGTGCTTCCTGGTAGGATGAAGCAATATTCAGCAGTTCGTCACACGTCTGACCGGCCGAGGCAGTGATATTCACATCCAGCATACGGCTTCCCATCTTGATAATTTGTTCCAGATGATACAGGACATCTGCCATCTCTGCTGCAGAATCCATCATAAACAGAACAACAATGCGGTCCAGATACACGCAGCTATAAAACCTCATCTGTTCTTTTAAATAATCCTCAACCAAATCTTTCAGCGAAAGGTTGATCAGCTGAACCATCGAGCTGTCCTTCACATCTGCTTTCAAGATCGTCGCGCTGTAACAATTTGCCTCCAGGTTCATCTCGTAGGCAGTTAAAAGCGCTGCCGCCTTCTCTACCGTCACTCTGCCCTCCAAAATACTCACAAACAGCTGCTCCTGCATAGATGGAAGGCTCTTCTGGTAATATTCCCGAAGCTTGTCCACATTCCTGCGCTCTGCAAATTCTTTGTCCAGAGATTCTTTGATCTTGCGGAAGACATTTTCCAGATCTTTCGCACTGATCGGTTTTAGCAGATACTCTTCCGCCTCCAGATGGATCGCCTCCCTGGCAAACTCAAAATCGTCGAATCCAGAGTAGATTACCACTTTTATATTTCTGTAATTCTCTTTTAATTTCTTGCACAGAGTCAAACCATCCATAAAAGGCATCTTAATATCGGTCAAGACCACATCGATATGCATCTGCTCTGCCAACTCCAGCGCCTCCTGGCCGTTCTCGGCTGTCCCCGCCATGCGAAATCCAAGGGCTTCCCAGTCGATTTTTCTTTTCATCGCCTGCAGGACGTCCGCCTCATCATCTACCAGAAGAATATTGTAAAATTCATTCTTTAATTCCATCCCATTCTCCTCATCGACCTTTGACTATTTTTTATTATATCGTTCCTGTTTAAAAAAAACAAGGATAGTTTGCCCTTTTCGGGAAAGCTACCCTTGTCTCTTTTATTTTTTCTTCTTATCTCCTGCCAAGAATGATAATGACAACCATTGCGATCGCGCAGAGGACAAGCACCGTGTCTATCACTCTCACCGTCACATGATGCTCATAAAGCCAATCATACGCCTTTTCTTTTTCATTTTTTTCTTGTGGCATTGATTTCTTATCATCTTTTTTTGAGTTAGAATCTTTTTCAATGTCGTCAGACTCTCCGTCTCTGACAGACTCCTGATTTTCTTCCTGCTCCTCGCTGCACTCCGCCACGGAAGTTTCTTCGATCTTGTCTGCAGCCGGAATTTTATACGGTGTGCTTTCTGCATTTCTGCCATCCACACTTTCATCCATCTGTCTGTCAAATGTCCCCGACATTTCTTCTTTCTTTTCTTCGTCTCTCATAGATACCGAATCAATTATTTCTTAACGATGTATTTTCTGATATCAAGAGCGATAGCGATTACGATTACGACACCCTGTGCGATGTACTGGTAGTTTGTGTTGACTCCCAGGAACTGCAGAGCAGATTTCAGAAGCTCGAATACTGCAACACCGATAATACATCCGGAAACTTTACCGATACCACCGTTTACAGATACACCACCGATTGTACAAGCTGCGATAGCTTCCAGCTCGTAACCCTGTCCTAAGTTAACAGATGTTCCACCGGATTTTCCACCCAGAAGGAAACCTGCGATTGCGTACATAGCACCTGCTGTAACGTAGATGATTGTTTTTACTTTCTTTACATTTACACCAGAAACCTCAGCTGCTGCCTCGTTTCCACCGATTGCATACATATATTTTCCATGACGTGTATAGTTATAGATAAACCAGAAAATAGCTGCTGCGATAACCAGATAAATAAACAGGTATGGAACACCAAACAACTTACCCTGGCAGAAGTTGATGTAGTCCTGACGATAGCTACCGATTGGCTGAGCACCTGTGATAACGAGTGCAACACCGTAGATGATCAACTGTGTACCCAGTGTACAGATGAATGCCGGTACCTGAAGGTAAGAAATAACAATTGCATTCAATAAACCAAACAGAGCGCAGACTACCATGACGATCAGAAGAACTACGATAACTGGCAGCTGTGGGAAGTTTGGAAGTAATCTTTTACTTGCTTCTGGATTCTGAAGCATCATACCTGCAAGACATCCTGCAAGACCTACTGCACGTCCAGCGGAAAGGTCCGTACCTTTTGTGATCAAACAGCCGCTGACACCGAGAGCGATGATAACACGCGGAGCAGCATTGATAGCAAGGTTGGAAAGGTTTTTGATGCTACGGAAGGTAGGTACTGTGATACCTACATAGATTACCAGGACTGCCAACAACAGAATGATTCCGTTGTTCGTCACAAATTTTTTAACTTTATCACTTGTCATTCTTTTTCTCCTCCTTTATCTAGAACCGGGTTGCATACTGCATAATGTTCTCCTGTGTTGCCTCTTCGCCGCTGACTTCACCTGTGATCTTACCGTTACACATAACCATGATACGGTTGGATACACCGATCAACTCTGGCATTTCAGAAGAAATCATAATGATACCTTTGCCCTGTTTTGCAAGCTGAATCATAATCTGATAAATCTCATATTTTGCACCTACGTCGATACCACGTGTAGGCTCATCCATGATCAGAACATCTGGATTATTTGCCAGCCAGCGAGAAATGATAACTTTCTGCTGGTTACCACCGGAAAGACTGGAGATCCATGTCTTGCTGCTCGGTGTCTTGATACTCAGCTTCTTGACATTGTCTGCCACCAGCTGTTCGATTTTCTTTAAGTTCAGTTTAATTCCTGCTTCCAGATACTTATTCAGAGATGCGATGGATACGTTATCCGCAATTGACAGACATCCCAAAATACCTGTTCCACGGCGGTCCTCAGTGATCATACCGATACCATTGTTGATGGCATCCTGAGGGCGCTTGATGTTAATTTTCTTGCCGTTCAGGATTACTTCACCGGAGGTGATGTGGCGCATTCCGAAGATTGCCTCCATGAGCTCTGTTCTCTGTGCTCCAACCAATCCTCCAAAGCCGAGGATCTCACCTTTGCGCAATTTGAAAGAACAATCCTTGAAGGAATCGGAATGAATACTGGTGAAATTCTTCACTTCCATCAGTACCTCACCTGGCTGATTGTCAAGCTCAGGATATACGTTTGTCAGCTCACGACCTACCATCGCCTTTACGATGCCGTTGTCATCGATATAGTCATAAGCCGCATTGTCCTTCTGCATCGACCATGTACCCACGTATGTACCATCACGCATGATCGTGATATCATCAGAGATCTGACGCAGCTCTGCCATCTTGTGGGAGATAAATACGAAGGAAACTCCTCTTGCTTTCAGATCACGAACAATTTTGAACAGTGCCTCTACCTCATTGTCCGTCAGTGAGGAGGTCGGCTCGTCCAGAATGATCAGTCTTGCTTCCTGAGATACTGCCTTTGCGATCTCGATCTGCTGCATCTGTGAAATAGAAAGACGTCCCAGCTGTCTCTTTGGATCAAACGTCATTTTTACGTTCTTCAGCCATTTCTCAGCCTCCGCGTTCATCGTCTTGTGGTCGATGACCTGCAGTGGTCCGAATTTTTTCACTGGGTAACGTCCCAGATACATATTCTCTGCGATGGATCTCGCCGGAACCGGCTGCAGCTCCTGGTGCACCATGGCAAGACCTTTGCGGAGCGCCTCATCAGGATTGTGAATATCTACTTTCTCCCCATCAACATAGACTTCTCCCTCGTCCATATGGTAAATACCGAACAGACATTTCATAAGGGTGGACTTTCCAGCACCGTTCTCACCCATCAAGGCATGTACTGTACCGGGACGTACTTTCAGGTTAACGCTGTCCAAGGCTTTAACACCTGGGAAACTCTTGCTGACGCCGCGCATTTCCAATCTGTATTCTGCCATCCCATTCTCTCCTTTCATAAAATCGGGTGTGCCGTGCAGGACACACCCGAGATAAATTCTTATTTATTTTCCAATGTTTTTGGAATTATTTCAGCATTTCAAGAACTTCTGCTGCGTTGTCTGTAGTAACTTTTGCATAGTCTACCATGTTGATAGGAGCTACTTCTTCGCCTTTCAGGAATTTGATAGCCTCGTTAGCTGCCTCGTGTGCCTGGCTGATGTGATCGTTGAATACTGTACCTGTGTAGTTTCCAGCGATGATGTTATCCAGAGCGTCTGTCAGAGCGTCAACACCTAACAGATAGATATCTTCGTTAACAACTCTTCCTGCTGCCAGGATAGACTGCATAGCACCAAGACCCATAGCGTCGTTGTTGCAGAATACAACTTCGATCTGATCGCCGAACTGTGTCAGAGCATCCTGAACGATCTGCTGTCCTTTAGCCTGATCCCAGTCACCTCTCTGAAGCAGTAACTCTTCAACTTCCATACCAGCATCTGTCAGAGCTTTTACGGAGAACTCTGTTCTGTACTGAGCATCTACGTTCTCTGGGTCACCCTGTACCATGATGTAGCTGATCTTGCCATCGCCATTGATATCACCTTTGTTAGCTGTCTCAAGAACGATTTCGCCCTGGAATGTTCCAGACTGTCTAGCATCAGCACCAACGTATGTAGCTTTGATTCCTTCAGCTACCCATCTGTCAGACTCTGCCTCGTCTGGCTGACGGTTGATGTAAACTACAGGGATACCAGCTTCGTTACACAGATCTGTAACCTGTGGAGCGGAAGAAGACTGAACTAAGTTCAGGATCATAACGTCAACACCAGCTGTGATGAAGTTGTTGATCTGGTTTGTCTGCTCTGCCTGATCGTTCTTTCCATCCTGAACCATGATGTTGGACTCTTTGAATCCTAAGCTTACTAAGTAGTCAACTAACTCTTCTCTGTACAGTGTCATGAAGTTATCAGCGAACTGATAGATAGCGATACCGATTGTTGTGTTCTCAACGTCGATACCTGTCAGATCGATAGGAGCTTCCTCTGCTGCGAATGCTGGAACTGCCATAGATGTTGCCATTGCTGCTGTTAATAACATAGCTACAATTTTCTTTTTCATTGTTGAAATATCCTCCTTTTTTCAAACGCCCTCTGCGTTTCTTTTGATGATGTTATTTTAACAGATCACCCTCAAAAATTACATACATTTTTTTTTGATCTTCCTACATTTTTTTCATCAAGTCGTATATTTTTTAATAGAATCCTCTGTTCACTTTGTATATTTTTTCTCTCGTCTCTCTCTCTTTTACAAATTCCTTCGTCATTTTCATTTCTTTCTTGCCATTTTTTCGTTGATATCTATAGCGGTTGTTTTTATCTCATCTTCCTGTTTTTCCTCAGAATTTAAACTTTTGTAATACTTGCTGGGCGCCACGCCATACTTCTTTTTAAACACATAGCTGAAATAATTCGGCTCAGAGTATCCTACTTTTTCCGCAATCACATAGGTCTTCTCCGTCGTATCCTTCAAAAGTTCCAGTGCCTTTTTCAGTCTCAAATTTGTCAGATACGAGACATAGCTCTCTCCGACCTCTTTCTTAAAAATCGTTGAAAAATATGCAGCACTTATATGAAGCTCCTGGCAAATCATCTCCACGGAAAGAGAAGGTTCCTGGTAATGTATTTCAATGAATGCCTTTGCTTTATTGATCAGTTTCAGTGTCGCATCTTCCCTCTCACGTCCGATCTCTCTCTGAATATGTACACAGATGGATTTGAGCAGCTCTTTCATCTTTGCAGCTGATTTGATCCGGAAAATCTGTTCGATATAGCCATGTAAAATTTCCGCCCCGTCTCCCCCGTGGAGGTCACATTTCTCTGCAAATTTCAGCATATTGATGACAAGAGAGATGTAATAGATTCTCACATGGCTGTCGTGAATCTTGCTTCTCTCTGCCTGATCCACAATCTCATCCACACACTGACACACTTTTTCCTCTGTGCCAAATTTCATACTGACAACCAACTGATCTTCCAGTTTATCCTCAAAGAGCAAACTTTCACTCTGTCCCGGCTCCACATCCTGGATGTAGATTGCCTTTCCTTTCCCCATAATACGATAATAACCCAGCGCCTCTTTTGACTCCTGGTAGGAAATCGGAATCTCCGTCACATCCTCCACAGTACTTCCTACACCTGCCGTGATCTCGACATCAAGCAGTTTTTGACACGAGTGGCAAAAATGATTAAAGAACATCGTCACTTTTCTTCCACTGTCCTCTTGCTCCAGTCCCAGAATTACACTCCAGCCCGATGCCGTTCTCAAAAAAATGCTCGCATACTCATCTTGAATCATTTCCTCCAGATATTGCTTCACCGAAAAGCGCTGCATCTCATCCCAGTCAATCTCATCCATCGAATCACCGCTGTACTTTGCTTTCTCCTGGGACATCATGAGTGTTACCACGAGATACCCTGCTTTTGATACCATAGGAATCTGATACTGAGACATTTTGTGATATATTTCTTCTCTGTTCTTCACTTTTCCGTGAATCAGCTCTGTCAGAAAATGTTCCCTGAGCACAGGAATGCCCTTTAAATATACCTCTCTCAACTGTTCCAGATCTCGCTTTTTGGAGATATCCTCCACGATCGATCGGCGGATCTTCTGCAAAACTTCCATCAACTCTTCTATATTAATGGGTTTCAGAATATAATCTATGACATGATATCTCAGCGCTTCCTTAACATACTCAAATTCATCAAATCCAGAAAAAATGACCACTTTTATGTCAGCATACTCTTCCTTCAGCGTCGCAGCAAGCTCCAAGCCATCCATAAAAGGCATCCTGACATCTGTCAGGACAACATCTGGCTCATTCGCTTCAATCATTTCCAGCGCTTCCCGACCGTTGCTGACACTGCCGATCAACTCATACCCTATCTTCTCCCAATCTATCTTCTTTGCGATAATTTCTCTGACCTGCTCTTCATCGTCCACCAACAAGATCTTTAAAAAGTCCACAAATTCACCCCATCTTTCATCCTACCGCAAAACCTTTACCCTCACCCCTGCCCTTCCCTTTGTCTTTTGAATCGCTATCTCTTCTCCACTCTGTATCTGCCCAAAGAAAAATCCTGTCTTGTAAGATTCCACAAATTACATCAATTTTACTGAAAATTTTTCCATGTGTCAACCTCAGTAGAAAAACATTGTGTGACGAAATAACAGAAAGATGGTTTCTTCTGAAAACCGATTGCAGACCTCCCTTATCAATGATATAATGTGCAATAGCGCGAATGATATCATTCCACCAACCACTTATCAAAAGGAGAAAATACGAATGTTAGTATCTGTTGTCGTTCCTTGTTATAATTCACAAAACACAATCAAAAACGTGGTAGAACTGACGATCCAGGAATTTCAGAAGATGCCTCAATATACCTATGAATTTGTTCTCGTCAATGATTACTCGAAAGATCACACCTTCCTCTCCATCAAAGAACTTGCGCAAAAATATCCTTTCGTCAAAGGCGTCAATCTTGCCCGCAATTTCGGGCAGCATAACGCTTTAATGGCAGCGCTTCACTATGCTGAGGGTGACTTGATCGTGGGAATGGATGACGATCTTCAGACTCACCCGTCTCAGATGCACATTCTCCTGGACAAGATTCAGGAAGGATACGATCTCGTCTATGGGAATTATGCGAAGAGAAAAAATTCTTTTCTTAAAAATCTATCCAGCAAATTTAATGCCGTCACTTCCCGGGTTTTGCTTGGACGCCCCAAAGAGATTGTCTCCAGCAATTACTGGGTGATTAACCGCTATGTGAGGGACGAAGTCATAAAATATCAAAATTTTAATCCCTACATCGATGCTTTGTTTTACCGGTGTACAAATAAAATCGCCGATGTCACCATCGAACATCACAAACGTGAGGAGGGTTCTTCCAACTACACTTTCTCAAAGCTTGTCAAGCTCTGGCTTGCCTACTGGAATTTTTCTGTGATTCCTCTGAGAATTTCTTCTTTTCTCGGAATCATTTTTTCACTCTGTGGATTTCTGGGCGCTATCATCACTCTGATTCGTCAGCTGATCGCCCCCAGTTCACAGCTCGGGTGGGCTTCCATCATGTGTGCACTTTTTTTGTTCTTCGGTTTTGTCCTTCTTGTTCTCGGAATTATCGGAGAATACCTTGGCAAAATCATGCTCTGTATCAACAATACGCCACAATTTATTGTCAGGGAAACCATCAATGTACCATCAAACAGTAACCAAACGAATCAAAACGAAAGGACCGAAGCCGAAAATCATGCGTAAATTACTGATTCTGGGAGCCGGCATTTATCAGGTTCCCCTCATCCAAAAAGCAAAAGAAATGGGACTGTTCACCATCGCAGCGAGCTATGCCGGTCCTTATCCGGGGCTCGCTCTCGCTGACAAAGTGTATGACACGGACACGACTGATATGGAAGGAATCCTCTCCATCGCACGTTCCGAAGAAATTGATGGGATCTGCACGACTGGCACAGATGTCGCCATCAAATCCCTTGGATTTGTGTGTGAGAAATGCGGGCTGCCCGGTCTGTCGTTTTCTTCCGCACTGCTCGCCACTGACAAGTCAAAGATGAAAAAATCATTTTTGCAGGGCGGTGTCTCTACTGCTTCCTTCTATCAAGTCTTTTCCCTTGAGGAAGCCATCCAGGCTTTTCTTACTCTACAGCCACCAGTCATGGTGAAAGCTTCTGACAGTTCCGGAAGCCGCGGTATTACACGCGCAGAGACAGTGGAAGAACTCGTCTATGCCTACGATGCAGCGCGCAGCGTCACGAAAAAGCCATATCTCCTGGTCGAAAAATTTCTGACAGGTCATGAGATCGGCGTGGACGGTATTTTGCAGGACGGAACCTGGAAACTGCTGCTTCCACACGATAAATATATGTACAAAGCAGGCAACACCACAATTCCTGCCGGGCACTCCTTCCCGTTTACGTGTTCTCCTCAGATGGAGCATGAGATCAAACGCCAGATGTCTCTGGCTGCTCTCAGCCTCGGGCTTGACAACTGCGCCGTCAACGCGGATCTTCTCATCTGCGATGACCGTGTCTTTGTCCTCGAGATGGGCGGACGTGCCGGCGCCACCTGTATCCCGGAGCTGATCTCCTGCTATACAGGAGTGGATTACTATGAGCAGATTATCAAAAATGCACTCGGAGAGAAAGTCTCCTTCGGAGAATACAGTGAGATTCCTTGTATCTCCCGGCTTTTGTTCTGCCCGCGTGCCGGTGTTCTCACCCATCTGCGTGACTACTGTATCTCACAGCTCCAGACAGAGTATACCAAAATTCAGCTTGACTATCAGATCGGCGATTTCATCCCCTCTGTCACGAATGGAACCGACCGAATTGGATCCATCGTCCATCAGGGTTTCCCTGGTCAGAGTCTGAACAGTCTGTCAAAAGAAATGAATCAGATTCTCTCTTCCTTGCAGGCAGCAATCTATGTTGACGGGATCCCGCTTCATCCCTGATCTGAAAAACAGGCAGAATATCATTCGCTCAAGCTTCACACATCCCAGTCTGATTCTTGAGCGAACCGAAAGGAATAAAAATCCAAATGAAAAAATTTATCAACTATCTTTTGCTTCATCTCAATATTATGTTATTCTCTTTTACCGGCGTATTTTCAAAACTGGCGAGCAATACCTACAAGGAACATGGCATCTTTCATCCTTCCTTTTTACTCTTTTTGTTCCTCATGCTCTTAAACTGCGGCATCTACGCGCTCGCCTGGCAGAGAGTCATCAAACATTTTTCTCTGTCTGTCGCCTATGCTAACCGCAGTGTCTATCTGATCTGGTCTCAGCTCTGGGCAGTCTTGCTCTTCCATGAAACTTTGTCGCTCAACAACATCATCGGGATGATCATTCTTTTCTTTGGTGTCTTGACGGTACAGAAATATGCCCAGCAATAATTTATCTTCACAAGAGGAGGCTTTGGTAAGATTATGAACCATCCATTTTTTCTACTCATGTTTTTTGGCACTTTTTTGTCGGCAATCTCGCAGATTCTTTTAAAACAGAGCGCCAATCAAAAACATGAATCGTTCCTGAAAGAGTATTTAAACTGGCGCGTGATCACTGCATATCTCATCTTTTTCGGTGTTTTGCTCCTGAATACCTACGCCTACACACAGGTGGATCTCAAATATGGCTCTGTGATCGACACTTTCACCTATGTCTTTGTCCTGCTGCTCTCTGTCCTTATGCTCCACGAGAAGGTCTCAAAAGGACAGCTGATCGGCAATCTTCTGATCATCGTCGGAATCTTTGTCTACGCTTTATAAAAAATGTTGGATCAAAAAAAGAGCTGCCGCTCTGTGACCCTTCCCCACATTGCAGCAACTCTTTTTTATAGCTCTATTTCAGCCTTTCTATCAGGCAAGAAAATCTTTCAGTCTCTTGCTTCTCGACGGATGGCGCAGTTTACGCAGTGCCTTTGCCTCAATCTGACGGATGCGCTCTCTTGTGACATTGAACTCTTTGCCGACTTCCTCCAGAGTTCTCGCGCGCCCATCTTCCAGACCAAAGCGCAGGCGCACTACCTGACGCTCTCTCTCTGTCAGCGATTCTAATGCCGCTCCCAATTCTTCCTTCAGCATAGAGAAGGCTGCGGAATCAGCTGGGGACAAAGCGGAGTCATCCTCGATAAAGTCTCCCAGATGGCTGTCATCCTCCTCACCGATCGGTGTGTCGAGCGATACTGGATCTCTGGAAATTTTAAGTACCTCTCTCACTCTTGCCACCGGAACATTCAGGCGCTCTGCCACTTCCTCGGCGGTTGGTTCTCTCCCGAGCTCCTGGAGCAAAGTTCTGGTCATGCGAAGCGTCTTGTTGATCGTCTCTACCATGTGAACCGGAACACGGATTGTTCTTCCTGTATCTGCGATTCCCCTGGTGATGGCCTGACGAATCCACCATGTCGCATAGGTACTGAACTTATAACCTTTTGTATAGTCAAATTTATCGACAGCCTTCATCAGACCCATATTTCCCTCCTGGATCAGATCCAGAAAAGGCATTCCTCGTCCGACATACTTCTTGGCAATGCTGACTACAAGTCTCAAGTTTGCTTCTGTCAAAGCCTTTTTCGCCTCTTCATCACCATTCTCCACTCTCTTGGCAAGCTCTACCTCCTGCTCCGTTGTCAACAGAGGAACATTTCCGATCTCTTTCAGATACATGCGGACAGGATCCTCTGTGCTGACTCCTTCCAGGACATCGACATCGTCGATAATCTCCACTTCATCTTCTATAAACAGATCTTCCTCATTTTCAATCAAAAGATCCTCTGTGTCATCTCCGTCTGATGGAACACCGTGCAGAATATCGACATCGTGCTTTTCCAGATACTCCAGAACCATATCCATCTTTTCTTCAGACAAATCGATTCCGCGGAATGCATCGTTGATCTCACTGTACTCTAACACATTTTTTTTGGTTTTTGCCAATTCCAAAAGACCGTTCAGTGCTTTTTTAAATTGTTCTTGTAATTCATCCATAAATGCTCATTCTCCTAAATGGTGCTGTTTCCCCAGTATTATTTGCTCTTTTGTACCACAAAAAGGATGGATCCTATCATGATACAAAGATCTGACAGATTAAAGACAATCCGGCGAAGCTTCTTCCATCTTGTCTGAATACTCAGATAATCTACGACATAATGTCGCCTCACACGGTCTGTGACATTGCTCGCCGCACCTGCCGCTGTCAGCGCAAACGCAATCTTTAAACCCGTCTTTCCTTTTTCATGAAGAAGATTCAGATAAATTGCTGCGATAACAGCCATCATGCCCATGGAAATCTTTTTTACCATATTTGGCTTGTCTTTGAAAACTCCGAGAATCGCTCCTTCATTGTGCACTTTCTGCAAGAGCAGCCGCCCAAGGCATATGCTCTTCGGCTCCCGATCCAGATTCGACTCTTCCACTTTTCGCTTGACAACACTGTCCCCTGCCCAGAGCAGCGCCGTTATCATCAGATAGAACATCTGTTATCCCTCCAGTGCCGGTGTTCCTCTCATCATAATCACCGGTCCTCCCGTATGTTCAATATATTCTCTCGTAATAACTACCCGTCCGATATTGTCATCTTTCGGGATTTCATACATGATATCCAGCATAAATTCTTCGATGATGGCGCGCAGTGCTCTCGCACCGGTCTTTTTCTCCATCGCTCTCTCAGCGATTGCCTCCAAAGCCTCATCATCAAAATCCAGCTTCACTTCATCTAACGCGAGAAGTTTTTGGTACTGTTTCAAAATTGCATTTTTAGGTTCTCTTAATATTTTTACCAGCATCTCTTTCGTTAATCCCTGTAAAGTGAAGACAATCGGAAGTCTTCCGATAAATTCGGGGATCATTCCAAAGTTGCGGATATCATCTAGCGTTACTTTTTCCAAAATATTCGGATCACTGTCATATTTGTCGCGCAAATCAGCGCAGAATCCGATCGATGCCTGCTTGTTGAGTCGTTCTTTTATGATCTCTTCCAATCCCGGGAAAGCGCCGCCACAGATAAACAAAATATTTTTTGTGTTGACTGTCTCCAGAGGAACCATCGCATTTTTACTGTTAGCACCCACTGGCACTTCTATCTCGGCACCTTCCAGCAGTTTCAGCATTCCCTGCTGTACAGCCTCACCGCTGACATCTCTCTGATTTGTATTTTTCTTCTTCGCGATTTTATCAATCTCATCGATAAAGATAATCCCATGCTCCGCCTTCTCGACATCATTTCCTGCCGCTGCGAGCAGTTTCGACACGACGCTCTCGATATCATCGCCGATATAGCCTGCCTCTGTCAGGGAAGTCGCATCCGCGATCGCAAGCGGAACATTCAATAATTTTGCCAGCGTCTTCACCAGGTAAGTTTTCCCACTTCCCGTAGGTCCAATCATCAGCATATTCGATTTCTCGATCTCGATGTCATCCTGTGTCCCAGTCGCCACCCGCTTATAATGATTGTACACTGCAACAGAAATTACTTTTTTCGCATATTCCTGTCCGATGACATATTCATCCAAACTTGCCTTAATTTTGTGGGGCGCCGGAATCGAACGGATATCCAAACCAGAACTCTTTTTTGCCTGATTTGCCTGTTTTTCTTGGCTTTGTTCCTGCTTCGAAGTTTTCTTTTTTATTTTCTGAATCTTTGGAAGTCTGCTCGTCAAATCTGAAAAATCCATCTCGGACGGATCCGTAAGATTCAGGTTAGCCGTGGCTGAGCCCAGTATGTCTTTATATGGAAGATTCGGATCATTCATCGCATCAAACGATTTCTGCATACAATCCATACAGATATGAATCCCCTGCGGCAGGGAAACCATCTTTCCGGCTTTGCTCTCCGTCCTGCGGCACAAAAAACAAACTTTTTCGTACTCTATTTCATCACTCTCATGATCCGCCACTTTCCCACTGCTTCCCTCTTTTTTCGTCTCTACATCATTCTCTTCTAAGTCATCCTTCTGATTTGACATAACAATCCCTCTCTTTTGCATGATGCCCTTATAAGTTTCCACGCAGATTTTTTCTCTGCGCCCAAAAAAGGCGATTGCCATTTGAAATTTCACATGTCTTTGCTCGTGCAATGGCATTTTTCTCCTTACAACCGCCTCTCCTTTTCTTCTAAATATCATATTTTGGTTTTCTATTTTACCACTTATTCAAATATCTGTCAATATATTTTTTCTTTTTTTGTCCTATATTTTTCGAACGACTGTACCCTTTGCGCAGCGGTCTTCTATCGTGGAAAGATTCTTTCTGTCTCTATTTTCTGGCACAACAAAGCAGTCATCCGATTTTTTCTCGGATGGCTGCCTCCTTTTTTATGTTGTCGCCTTTGCACTTATTCTGTTATCGATCTTGAATTTTAAAATTAAAATCCAAATCCGAAGAAGTTGCGAAACAGATCTCTTGTTCCGTTACCCTCTGTTCCCTCATAGTATCCATCGTCCGACTGAGTCTGTTCTTCTGTCTGTTCTTCTGTCTGTTCTTCTGTCTGTCTGCTCTTTGTCTCATCTACCGGTTTTTCTCCCAGTGTGATCGTCACGGTTCTCTCGATATACTCGCTGCCCTGTGCAGACTGTACTACAACATCGATGGTTTCTCCTGCTTTATAATACTGCATTCTGCTAAGCAGTTCATCTCTCGATGAGATCGTCACGCCGTCCATCTTTGTGATGATATCGCCTCTCACAAGCCCTGCTTTCTCTGCTGCGGAACCTTCGATCACAGATGAGATAAAGGCACCGGACGGCATGTTATACAACTGTTTCGCCTCTGTCGATACGTCTACAATCTGGATACCCATATATCCCTGTTCTCCTGCATCGACAATCGTTCTTGTCGTCAGAGTCATCAGACTTTCAAAGATTGGCTTTGCGGTGTCAATCGGGATCGCATATCCCATACCTTCTACTCCGCTGCTCGCTGTCTTTACGGAGTTGATACCAATGACCTGTCCCTTTGAGTTCACCAGCGCGCCGCCGCTGTTTCCAAAGTTGATTGCTGCATCCGTCTGAATCATTGTGTTGGTGATCGTGTGGTTGCCATCCTGAACCGTCACTTCACGGTTCAGCGCACTGATGATACCTAATGTCACAGACTGTCCATATCCCAGCGCATTTCCGACTGCGATTGCCGGCTCGCCGACCTTCAGGTCTTCTGATGTGCCAAGCTCTGCGATCGCGATCTGATCCATCACTTCATCCGGGATATCTTCCAGATTCACTGCAATCACGGCAAGATCGTACTGGGAATCAGTTCCCTTTACGACAGCAGAAACCACTGCATCTTCCGGATCTTCTGTCTCAACGCTGAAGCATACACTCAGTGTTGTCGCATCTTCGACAACGTGATTGTTTGTTCCAATCAAAAGCTCGGTGTCATTTTTAGAGATGATAATTCCGGATCCGCTGCTCTCGGCCTCATATGTTCTTGTGACACCGTAGAACATATCTTTGATTTCCTGTGTGGACTTGTTTGTGATCGCCACAACAGACGGCATCACTTTTGCAGCGATATCAGACACATCGTTGAGGCGTCCTGAGGTCTGAATAAACTCCTCTGCATCTGCGCTCGTCTCAGAAGCCTGAACGGTACTCACATAAGAATCTTGCACCGCTGCGGATGACAACTGATAGGAAGCACCTGCCACCGTTCCAAAGAGCATTGCCGATGCTGCGATCACTGCTGTGCGCTTCCACATTCTTCTGTTTTCTTTTCTCGCCTTATTCTTTCTATTCTCATCTCCATTGCATCTTGAGTTGTCATCTAATTCATAGTAATCTTTATTTTCTCTATTATCTAACATAGCCATATCCTCCTTAGCTTGTTTGCTGTTTTCCTTTTTCTTTATGCCTAGAGTCTACTTCTCATTTGTGTCTATTTTGTGACTAAAGGTTGAAAAAACTTTGAAAAGAACGGCTATTCGCTTTCCCAGTAGGAAGGATTCATGGTATACCTCAAAATTTTCTTTCTTGAAAGCTGTCTATATTTCTTTCCTTTTCGGTATCCCATGTACTTGTAAGCGCTTTTCACAAGCAAATCTGGAATCAGCCATGGCTTATGCATATGCCAGAGATAGCGCGCTGTCTGTTTCACAAGACGGATTCCTTCGCTCTCTGATTTCACCTCTCCAAAAATCTCCGGGTGATCTGCCTGTGACACAGCCAGGTCAAAATTTCTCTGAAACAATTCTCTGTTTGTGTAGTTGTGAGAGTGAATCACCTTCGCCTCCGCCACATACGCAATCGAATAGTCCGCCTGAATCAGCTTTCCCGCAAAAATCATATCTTCATTAAAGATGGTATGCTTTTCAAAGCCTCCCATCTGTTCATAGATCTCTCTGCGATAAGCTGCACAGACATTCGAACAGAAATAAGTCTTTATCCCAAGTGTCGGCAAATCTGCTTTGCTTTTCTGGCGGCTCATCGGTCCATAGTTGAACGCTCTTGTGTACCGCTCCATCAGGCTGCATCCCTGAGCCGGAAGCTGCCTGGCATACGCTGCCGCCACTTCCTCCCTGGCAAATGGCTTAATCAATTCTTCCACAAGATAAGGGTCGCTCGGAACCGCATCCTGTGTCATAAAAATCAAAATATCCCCATCACACAGACGGGCGGCTCTATCTCTAGTGCCGCCGTGGTCGAACTCTTCTTTCTGAATGTGATGGATCTCGATCTCCGGATCGCTCTCATAGCGATAAGACGGGAACCATTTTTTTTCTGTATTTATGATTAGGATCTTTGAGATCGGATAGGACTGTTTTTTCAGCATCTGGACTAGGTTATAAAATTTTTCATCCGGCTTGTAAGTCGGGATAATCACATGAACCTTTAGCGTATCCATATTATAATATTCCTGTCTCATAAATAATCTCGTTGCTGATCGCTTCCACAGTCGGGGATGGCTCATATCCATCTGTTCCGAACAGATAACGGTGGAGCTGAAGCACGTTTTCGCTGAGTGTCTTTGGAATCACGCAATCCCCTGCCGGAATCGTCCGTGCTTCCTGGTTAAATGGGAAACCTGTCGTATTTACAATACTGTACGAGGCAATGTCGCTGACAAGATTTAAAATTTCCGTTGCAGTCATACTTGTGACACACAGATCCAACAGTTGGTCTGCCAGACTGTTCAAAGTCAGAAGATCTGTCGTCTTGGCTTTCTGGAACAGCTGCTCAAGCACAGCTCTTTGGCGCTCTGTTCTCTTAAAATCATCTCCTGTGGTATATCGGATACGACAGTAAGCAAGTGTGTGAAGACCGTCGAGATGCTGCATTCCCGTAGAATAAATATTTTCATAGTAGTCGATGCCCAGAATCTCCGATGTCTCCACGAGATAATTGTTCAAATGCACAATCTCGTCTTCCTGGATATCAATATCGACACCTCCCAGCGCATCCACCGCCGTGGCGATCGCCTTGAAATCTACCGTCACATAGTCCTGAATGTTTAAATCTAAATTTTTGTTAAGCATATTGATCGCGCGCTCCGGACCGCCATAGAAATAGCATTCTGTCGCTTTGCGGTATTCACCGTTTGTGTTGTCCAGGTAAGTATCTCGGTACACAGAGACAAGCTTGACATCTTTTGTCGCATTGTTGATGCTCGCAATCATAATCACATCGCTGTGGGCACCCGCCTTCATCATTCCTGCCTCTCTGGAGTCCACTCCAAACAGCGCAATATTCGTGTATCCAGTCAACACTTCGCTCTCGACCGTCGAGATGTTGTCATTTACGATAATCGTTCCATCCTCAATCGGATCACTGTTGAAACGCTGCAGTTTATTTGCGACAAACAGCGCAACTATCAAGATGAGAAGCACGATCACTTCTGCCGCAAACAGAATCGTTCTGCCTTTTCCTCTTTTTTTCTTTTTCGGTCCTTTCATTCCTCCCGGATACGGTCCGTTCGGGTATGGTCCCCCCTGATAGTATGCACCATGACCAGCATTTGGATACGGTCTGTTCGGATTTGGCACTCCATTTGGATTCCTGTTTGGATTGCCATTATTCTGGTAAAAACTATTCCTGTTCGGAGCCTGATTTGGATTTCCGTCCTGATACCCATAGTATCCATTTGGCATTTCCTGGCGCGGTCCATTTTGTCCTCTTCCATATCCTTCCTTATCTTGTTGGTTTCGCTTTTTTGCCATCTTTTTCCCTTCCTTTTGATATTTAGTACGCATTTTTATTCACAAATCCACGAAAGATTGTCAAAAATAAAATCTTTATGTCAAGACCGATTGTCCAATTTTCAATGTAATATAGATCGTATTCGATTCTTTTTCGAATAGAGGTATTTCCTCTGTATCCATTGACTTGTGCCCACCCAGTCATGCCAGGCCGCACCTGATGTTTAATCATGTAGCGCGGGATTTCCTCTCGGAACTTCTCCACAAACTGCGGACGCTCCGGTCTCGGTCCCACAAGACTCATCTCTCCTTTTAACACGTTAAACAGCTGAGGAAGCTCGTCGATGCTTGTCTTTCGTATAAATTTTCCAATCCCTGTCACTCTCGGGTCATTCTTTACCGTCCATGCCTGTCTCTCATCCTGCTCCTTCTGCACTTCCATCGAGCGGAATTTATACATATAGAAGGTCTTATTGTGTTTTCCTACTCTCTCCTGTTTAAAGATCAGTGGTCCTGGCGATGTCAGTTTGATCATGATCGCTGTCAAAAGCATGACAGGTGAAAACAGAACGGTCGCGCACAGGGCACCTGCCAGATCCATCACCCGCTTGATGAAGTTATTAAACGTGTTTGTCAGCGGCACATGGCGGATGTTGATGAC